>NZ_JASGDK010000069.1:0-19842 GCF_047607245.1 Desulfovibrio sp. | reverse complement strand
GGTCAAGATGGCGGCTGTTGACGCTTTTGACCTCCCATTGCTGGATTATATGGGTATTTTCTACAAGGCAGCGGCCAAAGCCGGTCATGCTGCGGAGCATAGGTTCCTTCCCGGTTAAGAGTATCTGCACAAGTGTAGAGCAAGCCCCTTACGAATGCAAGAAAGCCCTTGTCGCAAGGAGCGCAAGGGCTGAAATCTTTGGGTAATCAGCTGGAGTACCCTGCGTGGCTCCGCTAGGACAGACCGCCCGTTCCACCCGACGAAGGGCAGCCGCCAGATGAAGGGCAGCCGCCTGCTGCGCAAGGAGGTTTCGTTTTGCTCATGGGACGCACTGGCCCTGGCTTGTAAGGAAAAGCGCCTGTTTTGAGCGGGCTCGGAACGCTCATCTGCCGCTCTGTTCCAGCGCCGCACTTGGGGCAGGCCGGGGTTTCGTCTCCGAAGACCAGATCTTCAAATGTATTGCCGCAACCAGTGCAAACAAAGTCGAACATAGGCATGTTGAATCTCCTGAGCTACACGAATATACTTGATCTTATGCCCAAAAAAAGCAGGCTGTGCCCTTGGGAGCCACCTTGCCGCAACGGGTACAAAGAAGTGCAGTCCGGCATCGGGCTATGTCCATTTTAGGGCTTGCCCATAGGCTCTGCCTGCTTATATAAACATATGTACGCTTAAAGCAAGGGTGGCATCATGTTGCTCTTGCAGGCAAAAACGGGCTTTTGTCAGCATGGTTTGACCTGAGCCGCAGGAGAAAAATATGAAAAAAATTCTGGTATTAGCCGGTGACTACGTTGAAGATTACGAAGTGATGGTACCTTTTCAGATGCTTCTCATGCTGGGCTACGAAGTCGACGCTGTGTGCCCGGGTAAAAAACCTGGCGACGTAGTTCGCACCGCCATACATGATTTTGAGGGCGACCAGACATACTCCGAAAAGCGCGGCCATAATTTTTCTATTAACTATGATTTTGACAAGGTGAACACCGCCGATTATGTGGGCCTTGTTGTTCCCGGCGGCCGGGCACCTGAATATTTGCGCCTGAATCCGCGTATCCTTGAGATCGTGCGCGAATTTGATGCGGCCCAAAAACCTATTGCTGCGGTTTGCCACGGCCCGCAGATACTGGTTTCAGCTGGCGTGTTGAAAAACCGCACCTGCACGGCCTATCCTGCTGTGAAGCCCGATGTGGTGGACGCAGGGGCCAAATGGAGCGATTTTAATGAAACCCTCACTAACGCAGTGGTGGACGGCCATATAGTCACTGCCCCGGCGTGGCCGGCCCATCCTGCCTGGATTGCGGCTTTTGCCAAGTTGCTTGGCGCAAAAATAAGCATTTAATTGACCAATATGGTTTCGTCGAATTTATTCGACCAGTATCAAGTAATTGCAATAAGTGCCCTGCGGCTTTCGCTGGGCACTTATTGTTTTTTTATCCATGCAGGGCCCTTGAATAGGAAGCGCAGGGCACCCGAAGTTATTAAATTTTTTAATAAAATTAGCAAGTTGAGCATGGCGCTTGACAAATGCTTCCGCAATGTTAATCTTAAACAAGATTGATAATTCTTTTTGATTGTAGAATTGTCTGGTTTTCCCGCCTCATGGATCGCTGTGCTGCCCCGCCTTGCACGGTAGATCTGAGGAGAACATACTCCAATCATGTTTCTCCTCGTACAGAGACCATTCTCTGTATCCTGATAAAATCATTCCATACCTGAGATATTCGGGCTGAGCGATAGTGCTGACGTACTGTCAGGCATTATTGCAACCCGTTCCATCATTCCTATGCGATTTGATGGAACAAAACAGAAGTCTAGGAGCTTTTATGAGCACTTCCATACTCCGCCCTGCGGCTGGTCAGTACACCGCGCTAACTTCTGGCGAAAATTCCCAGATTACTTTGGGTTTTCCTGCCGACCAAGCAACATTGGAGCGCGCAGGCGATGCCCTTACTTTTCGGTTTGATGATGGCGCAAGCGTCAGCATCACTGATTTTTATACAGCTTACTCCAGCGAAAATGCCCCTGAATTTGAAGTGGATGGCCAACTGATTTCCAGTGCGGAGTTTTTTAAGGCTTTTGGTCCCGACCTTGCTCCGGCGGCTGGCCCCTCTGCAGCAGAGCGAAGCTCCCATTATTCCGAGCACGGCACTGCTGAGCTCTCTGCCGGCATAGACCACTTGGATGGTCTTGATATGAGTTTACAGGGAACGGCTGCACAAGTCAGCGATCTGGCTTTTGATTCTGCTCTTGCTGCAGCTGGCGATTCCAGTTCCGGGGGCATCATTCCTCCAGGTCCTGCCCCTGTGCCTCCTGCCCCTGTGCCTCCTGCCCCCGGGCCAGATCCCTTGCCCCGTCCAGACGGCCCTTTTGTGCGTGCGGTGCTGTACAACTCCGGAAACACCAATGATCCTGTGACCACCAGTGTTTTTTTTGCTGAAGACGGGCAGCCTCCAATGGCGATTCCTGCTGGCAGCCTGGACTTCACTGGGGCCGCTCCCTGGGTGCAATACGAAATTGCCGTATCTTTGCCTGACGGCTGGCAAAATTCCTGGGTGGACGTGGCATTTGACTACAGCACGGGACGCTTGGAATTTCGGCTCACAGCAGATGGCATTGCTGAGATGCAGCGTATGGGTGCTGATGGCAAGCCACTCATAGATTTTATTCAGGTTACGGTGACTGACCGCTATACTGGCAATGAATTTGAATACAATGTCGAGCTCGTCGCGACAGATAACCAGAATTTTAATTCTTCTGCCCACGACAGCCTTTATGGCGACCATGCCAATCTGGAAGGCATAGGTGAATTTCATCAGGGTAAGGGTGAAACTGGCGCATACTCAATAGTTTCTTCTGACAGAAATGATGAAATAATCTTGAATGATACGGTTATCGGCGGCAGTTCTATTCATGCCAGCGGTTCCGCCAATCCTCAGCAAATGGCTGATGATTATAACACCATCAATTTGAATCAGGGGATTTTGGCGTCGCAGCCGGGCCAAACCACGCATATTACTTCATCCGACGGCAAGCTTACCATAGCCCAGGGCGTTGCAGCCACTGCACAGGGCGGCGGCAACATTATTGATATGGGCAAGGGGGCAGTAAGTATTACCAATGCGGGAAACGCCACAGCAGTTATGGCAGATAAGGGCCAGAACAGTATCAGCGGCCACGACATTTCCATCTCGGGCGCCAAAAACCTCGTAACCGCTTCAAACGGCGGCAGCAATACCATTCACGGCAAGGGAGGCAACGTTAATCTGACGACCACCCAAGGCGGTGGCTATGCCCTGCTGGCTGAAAGCGGCGGCAGAAATCATATTATTGCTGAAGACGGCAGCTTGAAGGCTGAAACGTATGGTCTCGCCGGGGTCAAGGCCACAGGTGGCGGACAAAATACTCTTGAAGGCCGGGGCAATGCCACTGTTACCGTGAACAGCTACAACGGCGAAGGCATGCTGGCTGACGGCGGCAGCAACACTGTCAGCGCTGAAGACGGAAAGATCACCGTTCTGGGGCGTTCTGGAGCGGGCATACGTGCCGCAGATGACGGACTTAACAGCATCTCGGGCAAACAGATCGATATTACAGGCAATGGGGGAGCTGGTGCCATTGCCACGGGCAGCGGCGAAAATATTGTTACTGGCAATAATGGCACAGTGAACATCAGGGGAACAAGTGGCCTGTTGGCTGAAAGCGGCGAAAATACCGTCAGTGTAAACAATGGCAGTATATCAGTTTACGGCAGCAGTAGTGGAACCAATGCCGGAGCCAGCGCAGTCTACGGCGGCAGCAACACCATCAATGCCACGGGCAGCACTACCGTCAGCGCTACTGGATATCAATATGGTCTGTATGCTGCCAATGGCAGCAATACTGTTACTGCAGAAGATGGCAAAGTCACCATTTCAGGCAACTATGGGGCTGGTATGGCTGCCGGGGCTGATGGCGTCAACCGCGTAGACGGCTCTGATATTACTGTTACCAGCTACAAGAATGCTGTTGATTCCCTTGCTGGCGGCAAGAACTACATTAATGCCGGGGAAGACGGCAAGGTGACCATTCAGGGGGGCTCCTATTACGGTGTTAATGCCGATGGAGAAAATTCTCTTGTCGAGGTTAAGGGCGGTGAGGTGAGCGTTAAGGGCTCATCCGGCGCAGTTCACGTGACGGGCAAAGGTACAGTCGATATAGATGGTAATACCGTTGATCTTACTGCCGTCAACGGCAGAACCGTGGACAACTGGTCTGGCGGCACCATCAATGTTACGGCAGAGGACGAACTGAACGTCCGTTTGACCAATGCCAGTCAATCCAGTGCTGCTGTCATGACCTTGGGCGGTGTGACCACGTTAAAGAGTGGCGGTGATGTCAACCTTATTGTTGATAAGGGCACGTACCAGACTGCTGGCATAAACACATGGTCTTTTGGAACCACTAATGTTGAAGCGGAAAATGATATCAACATCAAGGTACATGCCGAGAAGGGCAGTGGTGTAAGCTATGGTGCATCCGGCATTCAGATTGGTTCGACTCACGGCGGAGCCAATAACATAGTAGCCAAGCATGGCGACATTACTCTTGATGTTGATTCTTCCACTTCCGGCGCTTATGGGATTACTACTTCTGGCTCCAGCTCGGGTAAGGGAGTGGGCAATATCACTGCCAAGGAAGGAACGCTGACTGTTAACGTCACAGGCACGGGTGATGCGTATAATGCCGGTGGAATCAGTTCCAGCGGCTATGGCACCAATAATATTGATGTGGGCAACCTTGACGTCAATGTAAATCTGGCCGGAGGATCTAACTATCAGGGCGGACACGGTGCATCTGCCATTTCAGCTTCGTATAATGGCCAGTATTATGGCGTAAATAATATTGATGTGTCTGGCGATATGAACGTGAGCATCAGTAGTGGAGGCAATACCAGCGGTATTCTCGCTCAAGGCAGCCAAAGCAATATTTCAGCTGCCAATAATATCCATGCCAAAAACTTCACTCTGGATGTCACCAGTACTGGTATATTGGCTGACAGTCGCGCCACGGGGATTGAAAGTAATCGTCTGCCTTCCGGTGGCAGCTATGCCGGCGGTGACAACATCATTAATGTCGATAACGATGCTTCCATTAACGTGACCGCCAAGGACCTGGCTGCAGGCTTTTATTCAACATATAGTGGCAAGCAAATCCTTACCGCAGGCGGCGACGTGGATATGAATGTCACCTCCACTGCCGGAAAGGCGTACGGCGTTTTTGGCGGGGCAAGCATTACGGGCGACAGCGTCACAATGACCATCAAAGGCGATCTTTCAGCCATAGTTCTTGACGGCAAGGCTACGGTAACCGGGTCCACCATCAATCTGAACGCTGAAAGCGCCAACGGTACGGCCTATGGCATGTACAATACAGGTGGCGGCACGAATACCGTGCAGTCGGGCAGCGGGCAGGGCCTGAATCTGGAGATCAATGCTGACTATGCGATGTATGCCACAGCTGGAAAAAACGTCATTCTTGGGCACAGCGTCAGTGGCGGCGAAGGTGATGTTATTCGCCTTAACGGCGACATTTACCGCAGTGGCAGCGGCAGTAACCAGATAGTTACAGGCGCGGGCAACGACACCATCATTATCGATGGTGTAATCAGCGGTGCTGGCGCGCTGAATATTGACGGCGGCGCGGGAGCCGACACCCTGATCCTTCAGGCAGCGGACCTTGGCGAATTTATTGCTCGATATGGCTCATGGCTCAACGGGTTGAACAGCTCCATCCTCAAGGGTGTGGAGAAAATAGAATTCGCGGGCATAGATGACCTGAATGACCTCCGGCCAGGGCTGGACAGCTTTTTTGCCTATGTTGACGGCGTGCAACCGCCTATTGAGGTCGCCATACACGAACCCGATGTTGATCCTTCGGCTTTCAGTGCTTTTGGCCTGGATGATGACGGGATTCTGTTTGATACCACGCATGACCATCAGGATCAGGAGCACGGAACAAGCCATGCCGAGAGCGATCAGGGGTATCCTGCGCATGATGGTTTGGGCGGTAGCCTTGTGGCTGACTTGGGTGCTCAAGGGCACGTTGCAGCAAGTACCACTGATCTGCCGAGTTTGTCTGATGGCGGAGTACAGGTAGGCTCGCCAGCAGCAGAAAGTAACCTGGCAAGTGATCCGTATGCTCATGTAGGCCTTAGCAGTGGTGGAGAAAGCCTTGATAACCTGCTTCCAGACAAGGCGTCTCCGACACCGACAGGGAACGGAGCAGAAAACGCCAGTATAGAAGCTGTGCCCATAAGCACTGTCGCAGACACCGCACATGAAATGATAGAAGCAGCAGCACGGCAGGTCGAATCCTTATAGTGCATTTAAATTTTTCAAAATTAAAATGCCCTGACGGTTGAAGCCGTCAATCGAGATACAAAAACTCCCCGCAATGCGGGGAGTTTTTGTATAAATAGAAAGGCCAAGCTTCTCATAAGGCCTTTCAATGTAGCAATATTCAGCCCCAGAGATATTTTTTCAGTGTTTTCAGCTTGCAACTGAAAAGATTTAGAAGCGCTATTGTGTTTGACTACAGTCTGCTCTTAGTCATGCCCATTGCGAAGGGGCAATTCTTCCACAAGCAATCCCTTATCAGTCACAGCTACAGGGCGCACGGCCAACAGTCCTGCGGTGGGCTGCACGGCCGGGGAGGGCAGTGAACTTTCACTCTCCGAACGTGGCCGATTGTTCATGAAGCAGGCCGCATAGTATTCGTTGACGCCCTTGATCTGTTTGGCAGCGCGTTGTTGGGGCGTGTCGTGCCCCATGCCGGAAACATCCGCAGCCAGCAGCATGTGCGGGAGCGACAGCTGTGCATCGAGAAAGCCGCGCTGCTTCTGTGCAACTGCCTGACGGATTCTGGCGGCACGTTCCAGCTTGAGCGCATTCGGCACTTGCTGGTCAAAGCGCTCGGCAGCCGTGCCTGGGCGGCGCGAATAGGGGAAAACATGCGCATAACTCAATGGGAGGCGTTCAATAAGCGCCAGCAACTCCTGTACGTCATCTTCAGTTTCCCCCGGAAATCCGGCGATAATGTCGGCACCCAATCCCATAACGGGCCACTGGGCAGCAAGTGACATTACGGCTTTTTCCAGCATGGCGGCGGTGTAATGCCCACGTCCCATACGTTTAAGCACGCTCTGGCTGCCGTGCTGCAATGAAATATGCAGATGCGGGCAAAGCAGGCGACAGCCACGTATGATGTCCAGCCCGCGCTCATTGAGCTGCCCAGGTTCAAGAGAACTGATGCGAAAGCGTGCCTGATTCGCAAACTCTGGGGCCAGTGCTGCATCAAGCGTGCGCAGCAGATCCCAGAAATCTCCCATGTGCTCATTGCCGCGACCATACTGGCCGAGGTTGATGCCGGAAATCATGATCTCAACATGTCCGGCCTCAAGCAGGCGGCGGGCCTCAGCAATAATATCTTCTGCCGGGCGGCTGTGGGGCCGCCCTCGTGTCAGGGGCACGATACAGTAAGTACACCGATGGGCGCAGCCGTCTTGCACTTTCAGAACAGGGCGGGCGCGTTTGAAGGTAGAAATGGCAAATGGCGGAAATGCCTGCTGCTGGGCAGACGCGCTGGCTTCGTGCGCAGCTGTGGAGGTTGATTCTGCAACCTCGTAAAGTCCATTTTGAGCCTTTTCGGCCGCAGCTTTTTTTGTCGACGGTTTTGCGTCTGGCGTCAGGTTGTGCAGCGCGAAAGAAGGGGTAACCCACGGTCCTTGCAGCAGAGTGTCTTTATGTTCCTGTGCAACCAGCAGGTCAGGAGCCGCCCATGTAGCCCCAGGCCGGGGTTTGTAGTCGGCAAACAGGCGTGCCGCGCACCCCGTGAGAATGAGGCGGGCTTTCGGAGCTTCGCGGCGCAGGCGAAAAACGGCATTACGGGCGTCTCTTTCACCCTTGGAGGTGATGGCGCAGCTGTTGACGCAAATGACATCCGCTTCGGCAGGGCTGGAGCATTCCACACCGCCAAGCTTTTGCCACGCCTCACGCAAAGATTGGGTTTCGTACTGATTGACCTTGCAGCCGAATGTAACCAAAAGAAATTTCCAGGTAGACATGGCGCAGATGTACGCAAAAGCGCTTGCCTTGACAAGCGGGGCGCGAGTAGGTTGCGAATATGATACGCACCGCAAAACAACTCTCTATCTTTTTTTTGTGCCTGGGCCTGATCTTGGCTAGCGTTTCGTCCGCGGCAGTCGCTGCTGAAGATTCTGACAGTCCCGGTCTTTTTTCCGCCTCTTCATCCACACAGGCTGCCGCGGCTGAGGCCGCTGTGCCCCGCATTGGCAATCGCGAGCTTTGCGCGAGTGGCCCTGCGCCGAAAGAGGAAGAGTCTGTTGAAGTAAATAGTGTTGATGCGGACACTCGCGTGGATTTGCAGTGTTTGAAAGCCTCGTATCCGCAGATCACTGGTCTGGTTTCTGATGCGCAAGGGCTTTGGCTTTTGGTGGGCGATAAAGGCCGCGTGTTGTACGCCCGGCACGCTTCAGCAGGCGGTGCAGCCAATGGGCAGAGTCAGGGTAATGGCTGGGATGTGGACGTTCGCGCCAGTATGGCTGAACCGTACCCCCTAGAACCTGAACGCCCTGACACTCCCTATGGGGTATCGCCGGGCCGGAAGCGCTCGTATGATTTGTTGGCCGCGCTTTATGGCGGCACGCCTGCTCAGGTGAACAAACAGCTTGTGCCCGCACGGCTTGCGGGGCAGCCCTTACGTCTGTCAGCCGCTGCAGGCATGGCCTTGGCCGGGGCAGACGCGGCACTGGTTGAAGCTGTACGTGAAGATCCCCAATTGCGAAAATTTCTTAAAATGGACGGGGGGTTCATGTGGCGGCGCATTGCGGGGGAATCCCGCCTGAGCCCGCACGCTTTTGGCATTGCCATAGATTTGAGTTCTCGCATTGCTCCTTACTGGCGCTGGAGTAAGCTGCGCCCGCATCCTCTTCAGTTCAGCTACCCCGTAGCGATTGTCAGCGCAATGGAAGAGGCCGGGTTTATCTGGGGAGGCAAGTGGCATGAATATGACATCATGCACTTTGAGTATCGCCCTGAGCTTATTTGCAAGGCACGAGTTATGCGCGACAAGGCTTCTCCTGCGAAGTAGTGTTGCAGGTAATGTATCTCATGCGCAACTGGCAGTAATACTGCACGGCGTATACAAGAAGTTTCCGGCTACGCCGGGCCTCCATCTGAGTGCACTCTCGCGTAAATTTGCGTGGAGCGCGCGTACGCAGGAAGGGGGATTTCGATATTTGCCATCTATAGCAGCATGTTATCATCATATATCGCTTGGTGCGCGGCAATACTTATCCTGTTTGTGGCTGGCATGATTACAAAGGTTAAACATTTTCATTGACAGTTCGTAGCGCACTGTGTAGCTTTCTAAAAAATTGTAACGGAACAAGGTATTCAAATGAACGTATTCCCCAACACCATTTCTTGCAGCTTTCAGGGCTGGTGGTGGCGCATCCAACTGCGTGGGGGAGACGTGCGGGCTAAATAGTTCCGGTACGTTGGCATAGCTGTATACAGGCGCCGTCTCCCCACAGGAGGCGGCGCTTTTTTGTATGTTCAAAACCCAAAGGATACGGCAGATGAAAGAGAACGGTGACAAGTTGCACTTGCTTACGCTGCGCCAGTCCGCTCGTTGGTTGCCAGCGGATATGGATACCCCCATCAGCCTGTTTATGGGCATGGTGGGAACGGGCAACGGCATACTGCTGGAAAGCGCAGAAGTGGATGGCCGCTGGGGCCGTTACAGCATTCTTGCCTGCGACCCGGCCCTTTTTGTCTTCTGCCGTGAGGGCAAGCTGGTTCTGGACATGAAGGATCAAAGGCTGGCCCCCCTGTCCTCCTTTGAAGGCCGTCCCTTTGTTGAAGGGCTTCGGGATCTAATGGCTGCGCTTGAGGTTGTGCCGCCGGAAAACTTCGCCGGGCTGCCGCCTATTACCCGAGCCCTGTATGGCTACCTTGGTTTTGGCATGGCTGGTTTGTTCAACCCCAGTCTCGCCGCCGTCATGCCAGAAAATGAGGCTGACTGCATACTCATGCTGCCTGCCACGGTGCTGGTTTTCGACCACCTTTACAACCGCCTCTGTCAGGTGAGCCTTGGCGAACACCGCGCCCTGCAAAGCGCCCGCCAATCACTGGAACCGCGTGCCTCAACCAAGAGTTCCGGGCCGGATATTGATCCAGACAAAGTTTGCGCCGAACCCGGCGAAGAGGGCTACAAGGAATTTGTAGGAAAAATCAAGGCAATGTTGCGTCAGGGCGAAGCCATTCAGGTGGTGCCCTCGGTACGGTTCTCCACCCCATTCATGGGCAATCCTTTTGAACTGTACAGGCGCATGCGCCGCTTTAACGCTTCACCGTACATGTTCTACATGTCCTTTCCAGAGCTGACGCTTTTTGGTTCTTCGCCAGAAGTGATGGTGCGCTGCACTGCGGGCTGCCTGCAACTTTCACCCATTGCAGGTACGCGCAAGCGTGGCGCTGATGATCTTGAAGATTCACGCCTGGCCGCGGAACTGCGCGACGACCCCAAGGAGCGCGCCGAGCATGTCATGCTGGTGGATTTGGGCCGTAACGACCTGGGACGCGTGGCCCGGCCCGGTACGGTGAATCTTGAACGCTATATGGAAGTGGAGCGCTACTCCCACGTCATGCACCTGACAAGCCGGGTCACGGCCCGTCTGGACACAGGACTGGACGCTCTGGATGTGCTGGCAGCAACCTTTCCGGCGGGCACGGTTTCCGGCGCGCCCAAGATTCGCGCCATGCAGATTATCCGCGAGCTTGAAGGACGCAGCCGTGGCCCTTATGCGGGCTGCATCGGCTGGCTTGGTCTGGACAAGGACAGCGTAAATCTGGATATGGGCATCACCATCCGCAGCATGTGGCTGCGCGACAACAGGCTCTTCTGGCAGGCGGGCGGGGGCATAGTCCACGATTCCGACCCGGATATGGAATGGAAGGAAGTGTGCAACAAATCAGCCATTATGCGCCTGGCCCTGCGTGCGGAGGAAGACGAATATGTTTTTGCTCATAGATAACTACGACTCCTTTACCTACAATCTTGTGCAGGCTTTTTACGCCCTGGGCCACAAGCCTGTGGTGCTGCACAATGACGATCCGGCTGTGCTGGATATGGCTGTGAACCCTGAACTTGCGATGGTCTGCATTTCACCGGGACCGGGGCATCCTGCCAACGCGGGTTATTGTCCTGAATTCCTCAAGCGCCTGAACCCCAGAATTCCCGTGCTTGGCGTATGCCTGGGACATCAGCTGCTCGGTCTGCACGCCGGGGCCAAGGTTGAGGTGGGGCCCTGCATCATGCACGGCAAACAGTCAGAGATCGTGCACGATGGCACGGGCCTGTTCTCGGGCCTGCCCAACCCCATGCGGGTAGGACGCTATCACTCTCTGGTAGTGCGGGCCGACGAAGATGCCGAAAATCCCCGCTTTACGGTGACAGCCCGCGCTCCCGAAGGTGAAGTTATGGCCCTGCGCTATAATGACCGCCCCTGGGTTGGCGTGCAGTTCCATCCTGAATCGGTGCTTACTCCCGAGGGGCTGCGCCTGCTGGGCAACTTCCCGCAATCCATCATGGGAACGGGCGGCGATGCCAGCGACTTTGCAACCATCCTCGACAGGTTGGCCCGCAGGGAAGACCTCAGTGCAGAAATGGCCGCTGCCGGGTTTGCCGCGCTTATGGACGGCAAAATGAGCCCGGCTCAGGCGGGGAGTTTTCTCATGGGGTTGCGCATGAAGGGTGAAAGCGCTCTGGAGCTGGCCCATGCAACGCGCGCGGCTCTGGCCAGAGCTGTGCGGGTGGACGGAATCTCTGGCACAACCATCGACGTGGTGGGCACCGGGGGCGACGGACGCAATTCCTTCAACTGTTCCACAGCCACCTCGCTTGTGCTGGCTGGTATGGGCTACAGAGTAGTGAAGCACGGCGGGCGTGCCGTTTCATCCAAATGCGGCAGCGCCGATGCTCTGGAAGCTCTGGGCATCGCTTTGGACAACAATCCGGCTTCTGTGGCAGAAATGGTCAAAAGGCGCAACTTCGCCTTTTTGTTCGCGCCACACTTTCATCCGTCGTTCGCCAACATCGGCCCTGTGCGCAAGGAACTTGGCGTGCGTACGCTCTTCAACATTCTGGGTCCCATGATCAATCCTGCCCGCCCGAGCCATCTGCTCATGGGCGTGGCCCGTCCCGAACTGGTGGATCTTGTGGCTGAAACACTTTTGCAGTCGCCGCTCTATCGGGCCGCTGTAGTTTGCGGCGCGGGCAATTATGACGAAATCACCCCCATCGGTGTTGCCCAGATAGCCTTGTTGCATGCGGGTACTGTGACTTCGATGACTCTTGATCCTGCGGAGTTTGGCATCGCGCCTTGCAGTGTGGAAGACCTGTCGGTTGACGGCAAGGACGAGGCCGTGGCTGTGCTTAAGGATATTCTGGACGGCAACGGCCCCCGCGCCATGATGGATATGGTTACGCTCAATGTGGGTCTGGCTGTCTATTTGCTGGAAGAGAATATGGATATGGCGCTGTGCATGGCCCGTGCCCGCGAAGCCGTGAGCGGCGGTTTTGGCAGGAAGGTGCTGCATGCTGCTTGAGCGTTTTCGTAAGGCCAAACAGGCTGAAGTGGACGCCCTGCGATTTCTGGCTGACCGGGGCGGGATGTCCGCTCCTCTTGAGGGGCCTCGCCCGGATTTTTTGGCGACCCTGCGAGGAGAATGCGGTTCTGCTGTGACCATTCAGGGCCAACCCCTCATGGTCGTGGCCGAATACAAAAGGGCTTCACCGTCGCGTGGCGTTATTTGCGAAAGTCTTGAGGTTGAAGATGTGGCGCGTCAGTATGCGGCGGCGGGGGCAGACTGCCTTTCCATCCTGACGGAAGAGGCGCATTTTCGCGGCTGCCTGGACTATCTGGCACGAGCGGCAAATCCTGCTTTGTATGCGGAAGCCCGCCCGCCCCTGCTGCGCAAGGACTTCATTTTTGACTCTTTGCAGGTAGCGGCCACGGCGGCAACTCCGGCATCCGCGCTTTTACTTATCGTGCGTCTGACCCCGAACGCCGCGGTGTTGCGCTCCTTGCGGGAACAGGCAGAAAGCCACGGCGTGCACGCTGTTGTCGAGGTTTTTGATCAGGAAGATTTGCGGTTGGCCCGGGAAAGCGGGGCGCGTATCATTCAGGTAAATGCCCGTGATCTGGAAACACTGGTTACGGACAGGGAAGCAGCCTTGGCCCTGGCCCGGGCCTGCCCGCCGCAGAAGGATGAAGTGTGGATTGCCGCCAGCGGCATTGACCGGGGCGAGCATTTGCAGGCTGTTGCTCAGGCGGGCTTTAATGCGGCCCTGGTGGGCAGCGCTCTTATGGAGGGCGCGGAACCGGGGAGGGCTTTGTCCAGATTGCTGGCCGAAGCCGCAAACGATGGCCGTGTTGAACATGAAAAGTCTGAAGTGGCGGGGGAGGTTGGCGGTCATGCTCGTTAAGGTCTGCGGCCTCACTCGGCAGCAGGATCTGGACATGGCGGCTTCGCTGGGGGCGGGCATGTGCGGCTTTATCTTTCATGCACGCAGTCCCCGGTATGTGACTCCTGCCCATGTGGCCTCCCTTGAAAGCGGAAAAATGCTGCGTGTGGGCGTGTTTGTAGACCAAAATGCCGAAGAGATCTGCCGCATTATGGCCGAAGCGCGGCTGGACATGGCCCAGCTGCACGGCAAGCAGGATCTGGCCTGCGCCAGGGCTGTGGGCGTGCAGAGAGTCATACGGGTGATCTGGCCAGGACGGTACTGCCACAGGGCGCTGCTTTACAATGAACTGCAAAAACATGCGGGAGCCTGCGCCTGCTACCTGCTTGATGCCGGGCTTACCGGGGGCGGCAGCGGCGCAAGGCTGGATTGGCAGGATCTGAGCCACCTGCCAGCACCGCACCCCTGGCTGTTGGCAGGAGGCCTGAGTGCGGATAATGTAGGTCAGGCTGTAAGCCTTTGTTCACCTGACGGAGTGGATTTCAATTCCGGCGTGGAAGATGCGCCGGGTCAAAAGAATACGCAAAAGCTGGCAGCTGCTCTGGCAGTTGCTGTAAAACAGAAAGGCAATGGGTATTTGTCATGAAAAACAGCTATTTTGGCGAGTTTGGCGGCTGCTTTGTGCCTGAGCTGCTTATGCCGCCCCTCATGGAAGTGGAAGCGGCCATGCACAACATCTATCCTACAGAGGCCTTTCAGGCCGAGTTGCAGGATCTGTTGCACAATTATGCCGGGCGTGAAACTCCCCTGACCCATTGCCCCACGCTTTCGCGTGAGCTCGGCTTTGATCTCTGGCTCAAGCGTGAAGACTTGCTGCACACGGGCGCGCACAAGGTGAATAATACTCTTGGTCAGGCTCTGCTTGCCAAGTATATGGGCAAGACCGCCCTTGTGGCTGAAACCGGGGCAGGCCAGCACGGCGTGGCCACGGCTGCCGCAGCCGCACGCCTTGGATTGGAGTGCACTGTCTATATGGGTGCTGAAGATGTGGAGCGCCAGGCTCCCAACGTCATGCGCATGAAGTTGCTGGGCGCTACTGTGCACTCTGTGGAAAGCGGCACCCGCACCCTCAAGGATGCCATCAACGAAGCCCTGCGCGCGTGGATTGGCAGTCAGGAAACGACGCATTACTGCTTTGGCACGGCAGCCGGGCCTCATCCTTTCCCGCTGCTTGTGCGCGAACTGCAGAGCGTCATTGGCCGAGAAACCCGTGCGCAGATGCTGGAAAAAACAGGAAAGCTGCCTGATGCCGTGGTGGCTTGCGTTGGCGGCGGCTCCAATGCCATCGGCATGTTCCATCCCTTCCTTGAGGATAAAAGCGTGCGCATTATCGGCGTAGAAGCAGCAGGAACCGGCGAAACCGGTTGCTTTAACTCCGCTCCTCTCAATATGGGGACGCCTGGCGTGCTGCACGGCGCCTACAGCATGCTTTTGCAAAATAACGACGGCCAGGTGGAGCCTTCACACTCCATTTCTGCGGGCCTTGATTATCCAGGTGTTGGCCCCGAGCACTCATGGTTGCACAAGACGGGCCGCGTTCACTACGGCATGGTCAAGGACGCCAACGCCCTGGCCGCATTCCAGCATTTGTGCCGTACCGAGGGTATTTTGCCTGCTCTGGAATCTTCGCATGCTCTGGCCTGGGTGCTGGATCATCCGCAAGAATTCAAACCGGGTCAGCAGGTTGTGGTCAATCTTTCGGGCCGGGGCGACAAAGACCTTGGCATCATCAATAAAGCTCTGGGCTTTGCTCCGGGGCAGGGCGAGGTGTAGTCATGAACCTGCTTGAAGAAAAGATTCGCAAGGCCAATGCTGCTGGCCGTCCGGCTCTGATTCCCTTTCTTACGGCGGGGTTTCCCGATCAGACAAGCTTTTGGCCTGCCCTGATGGAACTGGATGAAAATGGCGCGGACATCATCGAAATCGGCGTGCCTTTTTCTGATCCTGTTGCCGACGGCCCTGTTGTTGAAGACGCTTCGCGCCGGGCGCTGAGTGATGGCGTTAATTTGCGTGGCATCCTTATGGACCTTATCCAGCGCAAAGGTCTGATTCAGTCTGGCGTTGTGCTTATGGGCTACCTCAATCCCTTCTTGCAGTACGGTTACGAAAAACTGGCGCAAGACGCTGCCAAGGGTGGCGTTCACGGTTTTATCGTTCCCGATTTGCCTTATGAAGAAGCAGGGCCTTTACGCGATGCTTTGAAAAAGGAAGGAATTGCGCTGATCCCTCTTGTGGGCCCCAACACCAGCGCCGAACGCATGGCCCTTTATGCCGCGGAAGGTGAGGGGTATGTGTATGTGGTTTCAGTTATGGGCATCACTGGTGAAAGAGGCAATGTGGCTCCCCAGGTGGCGGAAACCATGCGCAGGGCGCGGTCTGTCTTTAAACTGCCGTTGGCCTTGGGCTTTGGTTTGCGTGAACCTGCCCAGCTGGAAGCATTGCCTGCTGATGCTCGTCCTGATGCCGTAGTGTTTGGCAGCGCTTTGCTCAAGCATCTTGACGAAGGGCATAGTGCTGAAGAGTTTATGGCCCGCTGGAAGTAAGCACGGCCCACGAGTTCGCTGTTTTGCCCCCTCCATTACTGGAGGGGGCTTTTTTGTGGCCGAGAGACTATGGGAAGAATTTTATTTTCCATGTTATTTCATAATGTTATTCTTTTAACAGAAATATTTTTTAAAAAAACCGACAAAAGCGACCAAATGCGCTTGACTTTGAAATTGAATTTCAATTACAAATAGGTCAACGCGATTCACCCATAACGGCGCTTACCGCTTTGGCGGGCCCCACATAAAAGGAGCAGAGTATGTGCGTAACACTTATAGGCGGCATGGACAGGCTGCAAAAAGATTACATAGCCGCAGCCAAGGAAAACGGACATTCCCTCAAGTGCATCAGCCGCAATGAGCGTAACTTCATTGAAAAAATCGGCAATCCTGATGCAATGATTGTTTTCACCAACAAAATTTCGCATGAAGCCAAGCGCAAGGCTGTGCAAGTAGCTCGTTCACGCAATATTCCCCTGCAAATGGTGCATTCATGCGGCGTATCTTCCCTGAGGGAGTGCCTGCGAGACGCATAGGCAAGGGTGACTAAAGTTTGATGTCACAATCACCCCACAGGGAGAGTCAACATGGCTCCAGTAAATCGCCCGGTTGCGGAAGTTTCTTCCACAACCGGGCGAATGCATTTTAACCAGAAAAAAATATTAAGTGCTGATGAGATACCGCATTAAAGGAGAAATTACGTTCACGTGACTTGACTTTTTTTCTGCAACCATATAAACCCGCTAGGACTTTGGAATTCATTTTCATTTCTTTTCGGGGGATTCAAACGTCATTTGATGGCGGTGGCGGGCATGTGCAAGACAGCAAGTGAAGCCCGTCCAGAACGGTCACAATCAGAAGCTCCAGAAAGGCGCGTTTGAGCAATTTTTCCGGCACGATCATGGTCAGTGGTCTGCAAGGAATTTTTTGCGTCTAATGTGGAGTGGGAGGGCACTTGCATGAGTGAAATAAAAGATTCGAATAATGGCGCGCACGGCCATCATGGCCACGCATTGCGCATTGCCCTGGCTGGCAATCCCAACTGCGGTAAAACCACCGTGTTTAACGGCTACACCGGTGCCCGGCAGCACGTGGGCAACTATCCCGGCGTTACTGTTGACAAGAAGGAAGGGCACATTGCGGTGAACGGCACGCGCGTCACCGTGGTGGACCTGCCCGGCACCTACTCTCTGACTGCGTATTCGCAGGAAGAGCTTGTGGCCCGGCAGGAACTTGCCGGTGACAATGTTCAGGCTGTCATTAACGTGGTGGACGCCTCAGCCCTTGAGCGCAACCTGCTGCTTACCGTACAGATGCTCGAAATGGGCACCCCTGTTGTGCTTTCCTGCAACATGATGGACGTAGCGCGCACTTCTGGCGTGCATATTGATATGGATCGCCTGAGCACCTTGCTGGGCGTTCCCGTGTTACCGATGGTCGCCCGTAACGGCGAAGGACTCAAAGAGGCTATGGAAGCCGCTATTGAGCTGTCCAAAAAGGGCAAGCGCGAACCTATGCGCATTTCTTATGGCGTTGAGCTTGACGAAGCTTTGCTTGAACTTGAAAAGCGCATCGTCGCTGCCAATCTGCTGACTGACCGTTACCTGCCAAGCTGGGTGGCCCTCAAGCTGCTGGAAGGCGATGATGTGGTACTGAGCCAAGCACAGAAAGCCGACCCGAAGACCACGGCCGAGCTTGAAGCGCTGCGCAAAAAAACTGCAGATCATGTGCGCACGACTCTCAATGCCAGCCTTGAATCCCTTATTACAGACCACCGCTACGGCTACATCCGCAGTATCCTGCGCGACGGCATTTTCCAGCAAGACCCCGGCAAGGACCGCCTTGCCCTTTCAGACAAGCTGGACAAAGTGCTCACAAATGCGCTGTTTGGCCCGCTGATCATGATCGGCGTGCTCTACCTCATGTTCTATGTCACATTTGAGGTGGGCGCATATCCTCAGGGTTGGGTTGAAGATGGTTTTGGTTGGCTTGGCGGATTTTTTGGCGATGTTTTGCCTGACGGCCTTGCCAAATCACTGATTGTTGACGGCATCATTGCTGGTGTGGGCGGCGTAATCAGCTTTGTGCCGCTGATCCTTATCATGTTTGTGCTGATCTCCTTTATGGAAGACAGCGGCTATATGGCCCGCGTGGCCTACATGATGGACCGTATTTTCCGCTTTTTCGGCCTGCACGGCGCTTCGGTCATGCCCTACATCATTTCCGGCGGCATTGCTGGCGGCTGCGCCATCCCCGGCGCTATGGCCACCCGTACCCTGCGTAGCCCCAAAGAAAAACTGGCGACCTTGCTGACGCTGCCCTACATGGCCTGCGGAGCAAAGCTTCCGGTCTTTCTGATGCTGGCGGGCGCTTTTTTCCCTGATGATGCCCCCACGGTCATGTTCCTCATCATGCTTATTGGCTGGGTTATGGCCTTGTTGGTGGCGCGCCTGCTACGCTCTTCTATCGTCAAGGGTGAAGCGACTCCTTTCGTTATGGAACTGCCCCCCTACCGCCTGCCCACGCTGTTCAGCTTGCTGCTGCATTGCTGGGAACGTGCCTGGATGTACCTCAAGAAGGCTGGTACCGTTCTGGTGGCTATTTCCATCATCATTTGGGCGGGCATGACCTTCCCCAAGATGCCCGAAGAAATGGCCGCGCCTTTTGAGCAGAAGATTGAGCAGCTTGAAACCCAGATTGCCGCTTTCCCCGAAGGTGCGGAAGAACGTGGTCCTCTTGAAGAAGAGCTGACCAGCGTGCGCGACGAACTGGGCGAAGAAGAACTTGCGTATTCCATTGCTGGCCGTCTGGGCAAGGCCATTGAACCCGCCACACAGCCTGTAGGCTTTGACTGGCGCACGGATATCGCACTGCTGGCTGGTGTTGCCGCCAAGGAAGCTATTGTGTCCACTCTGGGTACTGCGTATGCCATTGGCGAACAGGATCCTGAAGACGCCGCTCCCTTGGCCGAACGCCTGAAGAGCGACAGCAACTGGTCGAAGGCCACTGCGCTTTCACTCATGCTCTTCGTGCTCATGTACTCTCCCTGCTTTGTGGCTCTTGTGGTCATCAAGCAAGAGGCTGGTAGCTGGGGCTGGTTGATTTTCAGCATGGTCTTTAATACCGCTGTGGCCTATGTGGTTGCTATGGTGGCCTATCAGGTTGGCCGTTCTGTATGGGGATAGCATAGGGGATTCGGCTTGCCTTGCTGCCACTTGCGATCCTTTTAAGGTTGCGGTGCGGTTTACGGCAGGCCTTATCGCCTGACGGCAACAAATTCCAAAACAGAGCTTCGAGCTTTTAGTATATGCCCGTGCCGCGCCTTGACAAAAGGCTTGCGGCACGGGCATTGTTTACGAATATTGGCATTGTGCGTCAGACGTTTATTTTGAGACTCAGGTCGTGCACTGGGGTGCGTATGGTGATTCGGACTTTTGGCCTCTGCCTTATTTTTTGTCTTCTTTGGGGAACATCCCCGGCTTTTGCCTGGGACGGATGGGTTGTTCGAGTAGAGGACGGCAATACCGTTTCTGTCAGCAAAACGCGTGGCAGCGAGGATGCTGACACCGTGTTGCGTTTTTATGGTATAGACGCGCCAACTTTGAGCCAACCTTTTGGTCCGGAAGCTCGTCAGCGCCTTTCTGAGATTATGTCGCGCGGCACCAGGGTGACGGTGGAGCCCATTGGTGAAAGCGAATCTGGCACCGTGAGC
>NZ_JASGDK010000068.1:0-6020 GCF_047607245.1 Desulfovibrio sp. | reverse complement strand
TCGTCCTCGTCATTAAGCGCCTGCGAGTAGAGCAGGAAGGCATAGGTGCTTTTAGCCTCGGGCGAAAGCTTTTCTTCGGGCTGACGCACTTCTACATGGCGCAGGGCAGAGTAGTTGACGTCTTCTGCTGTAGCGCTTTTTTCGGCTGCTGCTTTGGTTCCGGCACAACCCCCACAGCCAAGAAGGGAAAAGGAGGTGGCGGCGGCCAGTGTCAGGGCGCAAAAGAGCGCGATGTGCTTACGTTTCATTGCGGACTTTATCCGTGCTGCTTAGGATTGAATCCAATGATCGGAGAAGTCTTCGATACCACTTTTCAGGTGCTGGCCGATTTTTTCCACCAACCGCGCCTCTAGCTGGCGCACTCTCTCTCTTGTTATATTATACCTTTCGCCTATCTCGCGCAAGGTAACCGGTTCGTCTGTAAGTAGCCTGTTGTGCAGGATATACAGCTCTTTTTCATTGAGTTTTGGCATGATCGTCTTGAGCTTGGAACGTACCAGTCCTGCAATTTCGTCTGTGGCAAGCGTGTCTTCAATGCCCGGCCCAAGGGCAGGCAGAAAGTCCATTCTGGTGGCCCCGCCCGTGTCTTCACCCACCTGGGCGTTGAGCGACATGTCGGTGGAAGCCAGCCGTTGGTCCATCTCGTTGATCTGGTCTTCTGTCACGCCAAGGCGTTCCGAGAGCATGGCTGCGTCAGGGTCAAAGCCCTGCATGATAAGCTTTTGCCGCTCGCGGTTCAGATTGTAGAACAATTTGCGCTGCACCTGCGTGGTGCCGATTTTGACCATGCGCCAGTTGTCCATGATGAACTTGAGAATATAGGCCTTGATCCAGAAAGAGGCGTAGTAGGAAAATTTGATGCCCTTGTCTGGGTCAAACTTGTTGACCGCACGCATAAGCCCCACGTTGCCTTCCTGCACAAGGTCAAGCACGTTCTGCATCCAGCGGCGCTGAAAGTCCATAGCTATGCGCACCACCAGCCGCAGGTGTGAAGACACCAGGCGGAAGGCCGCGTCCGCATCATTGTGATCACGCACGCGCACAGCCAGTTCGTGCTCTTCGTCGGGCTTGAGCATGGGAAACTTGCTCATTTCGCGCAGGTACAGGTGCAGGCTGTCGCGTGTGCCCACTGCGGGCAGGCGCGAGGACGAAGGCGCGGGCATGTCTCTATCTCTGCCTTCACCAATGGACAGCGGGGAGTCGTCCATATCTGTGTCCAGCCCTGTGCCAACAAGGTCGTCCTGATCGTCGTGAGACTCGAAATCCAGTTCCTCTTCATCGTGCTCGGGGGCGGACTCCAGGTCGTCAACGTCCAGAACCGGGCCGGAGTTACGGCTGTCTTCATCCCGCTCAACGGGCGATGAGGCTTTTTTCTTTTTGCCTTGCTGTTTTTTTTCTTCCAGATCGACAGCAGGCTTGCCCTTGCTTTTCAGGCCTGAGCGGGCGCTGGGGCCGCTTGGGGCAGAATTGGCGCGGGGTTGGGATTTCTGCGGCCCATCAAGAATTTCGACAACCCCAACCGGAGGCGCGTTTTTTTCGCCTTTTTCCGTTTTTGGGGCGGCCTTGGCCGTGCTGAGGGCTATCTTGCTATTTTTTTTCATTTTATCCATACTCAGTCATTAGCGCTACGAAAAGCGCTGCAATGCCTGTATGCTATAGTTTTGGTTTGTTCTTTTCAATATTATTCAGTACTGAAAGGCCAACCGCATCCCCTCTGCCGCGCGGGACCATGCTGAAAACAGTCTGTCCGGCCTACCGCCTCAGATTTTTGAGTTCTGTGTGGTTTCTGGTGGTTACAACGAGGCGCTTCTTTTTCGGAACGCCCTGTAGCCTTGGGGACGTTTTAACAGCATACAGGCATTATGCCCGGAAAGCAAAGACGGGCTTGCACCACAATGGGGCTGATGCCCGGCAAGACTTTCAACTATATTACTTATGACGGCCAAGAGGCGGCATTCATGACATTCAGACAAGCGCTCGGCACGAGGCGTCCTCTTTTGCTGGACGGGGCCATGGGTACCATGCTCCAGGCCTCTGGCCTTCCCGCTGGCACAAGCCCCGAAGAATTTTGTATGGAAAACCCCGATATTCTGCGGGGAATCCATGCCTCCTACCTCAAGGCGGGGGTCGACATTCTGACCTCGTGCACCTTTGGTGGAAACTCCTATAAGCTGCCGAAGGGGCTGGATGTCTTTGCTTTCAACAAGCGCATGGCTTCCGTTGCCCGCGCTGCCGCCGCTGATGTGCCGCGCTCTGGGGACCGCCCTGTTTTTGTGGCTGGCAACGTGGGGCCCACCGGGCACTTCATCAAACCTCTGGGCCCAGCAGAACCCCGCGAGCTTATTGAAGCCTTTGCTCTTCAGATTCGCGGTCTCGTCGCCGGAGGGGTGGATCTTATCTTTATTGAAACCCAGTTCGATCTGGCAGAAGCCAGAGCGGCTGTGGTGGCCGCCCGGCAGGAATGCGACCTGCCTGTCATGGTTTCAATGACGTTTGAGCAAGGCGTGAGCCTTACGGGTTCCACTCCTGCCATTTTTGCAGAAACCATGCAGAATATGGGCGTTGATGTGGTGGGAACCAACTGCAGTCTGGGACCAGAGCAGATGGAACCCGTTGTGGCGGAACTTTTGAGCGTCTGCGCCTGCCCTGTCATGGCCGAACCCAACGCCGGTCTGCCCGAATTGCATGGCACGCAAACCGTCTTTCCTCTTGGTCCGGAAGGCTTTGCCGAAAAAACTGCTCCCTTCGCCCACCTGGGCGCACAGGTGCTTGGCGGTTGCTGCGGTACCACCCCCGGCCATCTGGCGGCGTTGTCGCAGGCCTTGCGTGGCCTTGGCGAAATTAGTGCGCCAAAGGTTGAACGCCGGGGCATATGCCTCACAAGCCGTTCACAGCTGGTGCGCATAGGCGAAGGGCATCCGTTGGCCATCATTGGCGAACGCATCAACCCCACAGGCAAAAAACAGCTTACGCTGGAATTGCAGGAAGGCCGCTTCGACACGGCCATGCAGTTTGCCGACGCCCAACTGGAGGCCGGAGCAACAATACTGGACGTCAACGTGGGCGCGCCTCTGGTAGACGAAAACACGCTCTTGCCGGAACTGGTGCAGAATCTTGTGGGCCGCCTTACAGTGCCGCTGTCTGTGGATTCGTCCAATGCCCAGGCCATTGCCAACGCGCTTCCGTATTGCCCCGGCTCTTTTCTGGTGAACTCCATCAGCGGCGAAGCCGGACGAATGGAGCTGCTGGGCCCGCTCTGCCGCGACTATGGCGCTCCGTTCATTTTGCTGCCCATTGAAGGCGCAACCCTGCCCGAAAAAGCGGTCGACCGCATCCGCACGGTAGAAATTCTGATCCAGCGTGCCGAGCAGCTGGGCATCCCGCGCCGTCTCATGATGGTGGATATTCTTGCTCTGGCCGTATCGTCCAGCCCGGATGGCGCGCGCCAATGTCTTGAAATGACGCGCTGGTGCTCCAGCCAGGGGCTGCCCACTACATTGGGTCTTTCCAATCTTTCATTCGGTCTGCCTGCGCGTGATCTGCTCAATGCCACCTTCCTGGCTTACGCTGCCGGGGCTGGCCTTTCTTCCTGCATTGCCAATCCTTCGGCCCAACGCCTGCGCGAAGCGGCTGACGCTTTGAAGGTGCTGGGAGAGCATGACCCGCACGCGGCTTCCTTTATTTCCGGCTATGCCGGGTGGAAGGCAGGCGAAGGCAGCGTTTTGCAGCGCCAGGGCGGCGGCGGGGCGGCCAAAACCCTGGGCGACGCCGTGCTCAACGGCGACAGGGAAAATGTACTGTCGCTGCTGCAAGCAGAGCTGGACAACGGGGCAGAGCCTTTCAGTCTCGTGCAGGACGTGCTTATCCCCGCCATCACCGAAGTTGGCGCGCGTTATGAGAGGCGTGAATATTTTCTGCCCCAGCTTATCCGTGCCGCAGAAACCATGCAGACGGCGTTTGCCCATCTGAAGCCCATGCTCGAAGCCGGGCGAGGACCAGAAACAAGGCCTGTCGTAATTATGGCTACAGTGGAAGGCGATATTCACGATATTGGCAAAAATATTGTCTCCCTGCTTTTGGGCAACCACGGTTTTGACGTCATTGACGCAGGCAAGGACGTGCCTGCCGACGCCATCGTGGCTTGCGCCCTGGAGCATAAAGCGAGTATTATCGGCCTGTCGGCCCTGATGACCACCACAATGGTCCGTATGGAAGACACCATACAACTGGTGAAAGAAAAAGGGCTGGCCATCAAGGTTATGGTGGGCGGCGCAGCTGTCACCCAGGCCTTTGCCGACTCCATCGGAGCAGACGCGTATTGCGCCGATGCTGTGGGAGCGGTGCGGGCTGCCAAAAATTTTATGTAGACTGACTTGGTGCGTGGGAGTAGTCATGCCGGACATCCACGTGCGGGCCTGGGCGGCATGTAACTGTTCACGTTATACATGGGTTTGCAACTCATCAAGGTAGCATATGAAAAAAATCATTCTCCCCCTTTTGCTTTGCCTGTTGCTGCCATGCGCGGCCTTCGGGGCGTCTGCCTCGGTGCCTTCCCTCAATCTTGCGGGCCTTACCGACCTGCTGGTCAAGAACAAGGGCAAGGTCATCATGCTCAACTTCTTTGCCACGTGGTGCCCTCCCTGCCAGGTTGAAGTTCCCGATCTGGTGGCCGTAAACAAAAAATTTGCGGGCAAGGATGTGCTTATCATCAGCCTTTCTGTCGATGAAGACGAAAAGGTCGTTGTGCCCTTTATGAAAAAAATGAATATGGATTATCCTGTGTATATGGCTGGCCGCGACATTACCAAGGCATTTCAGGTCAGCAGCATCCCGCACAATGTTTTTTTCGCCAAAGACGGTCAGAGGGTCATATCCGAGCCGGGTATTGCCGATACCGAGATGATGGAAATGGTGTTCAACAAGCTGCTTGAACAAAAGTAAGCAGAAGCGGGAACGGTTTTCATGTTTGAGATTGGGGCGGGCTGCGTTATGGTTGTGGGCCGTCAGGAGGCCAGGGCGTAATGGCACTGTTTATGGAGACAGCGAACGCATTTGGCGGTCGTTGCTTCTGCCGCGGGGAACAACGCGGGTATTTTGCACTGGAGCCGGCAAACGCCACGGCCCCTGAGAGCGGGGGCGTCAGCGCAGCCCGTGTTGGAGGATCAGATGGCTAAGGTGGGGCATGATCTCAAGGTCAAAGAATTGAAAACCGTTTATAGCGCGGAATTAATTGCCGAACGGGTTAAGGAACTGGCTGCTGAAATTGACGCCCATTATGGGCAGGAACCCTTGGTAGCCGTGTGTGTGCTCAAGGGGGGCTTTGTCTTCTTCAGCGATCTGGTACGCGCCTTGCACAACAAAAATCTGGAGCTGGATTTCGTGCGCCTGTCCAGCTACGGCAAGGGAGCCTCCACCTCAAAGCATGTGATTTTCAGCAAGGATGTTGAGATTGACATTTGCGACAAGCATGTGCTGATAGTGGAAGATATTGTGGACAGCGGGTACAGCATGCGTTTTCTGCTTGGTCAGTTTGCCGCCCGCAAGGCCCGCAGCCTGCGTCTGGCCGCTTTGGTCGATAAGAATGAACGGCGCGAAATTGATGTACAAGTTGACTTTGCCGGTTTTAAGCTGAACGAAGGCTTCATCGTTGGTTATGGTCTCGACTACGCGGAACACTATCGTAATCTGCCTGGTATTTTTGAGATCATACCCGAATAATAGAATCCTGCTGGTTCCGGCTGCCGGATATGGTTTTGGGGAGTAACGGCATGGAAGTAAGATGTCCCAATTGTTCAAGCCGCTTTAATCTGCCAGAGCAGTTTGCCAAACCGGGCGTAAAACTACGCTGCACGGTTTGCAAAACTGTTTTTGCCTATGATCCGGCCGAGCAGCTTGCGACTCAGGGCCCGCTGCCGGACATGCCCGTCAAGGGCCGGGGCAGGTTTGGCAAGATACTGGCTGTGCTGCTGCTGATACTGGTTTGCGCAGGCGGCGGGTACTGGTATTTTAAATACTTTGCC
>NZ_JASGDK010000067.1:0-19211 GCF_047607245.1 Desulfovibrio sp. | reverse complement strand
TGCGCTCCGATACCTGCGTGAACTTGTTGCCCTTGAAGCTGTAAAAATAGCTGTAGGGACGGTTGCTTTCGCCTTCAAACGTCGACACAACCAGATCCATTGCACCGTCGCGGTTCAGGTCGATAGCCCGCATTGAGAAGTTCTGGTTGGAACGCGAAACAAGGGTTTCACCAAGCAGCTTCAGCTTGCCGTCGCCATCCCACGCATAGATGCGCAGATGGTTGTCGCTCATCAGGGCGATTTCGTTTTTGCCGTCGCCGTTAAAGTCGGCCACGGCCATACCTACCATAGTGAAGGGCAGGCGCTGGCTGCGCAGGCGCGAACCGTCGCCGGAACCAGCACCCTGATAACGGAACTGCGGGTTCAGGTACACCTGCTGCTGGCCCGTTTCATTGGTGACGATGTCTCCGCCGGGAGCCATCGAACCACGGGGGCCGGTGGCCGCAGTGCTGCCGGGCGAACGCACGCCGGCAATGCCGAAGACTTCCTGCCCGAGAGCGGCGCTCAGGTTTTGCACAGTGCCGGTCAGGGCGCTCACGGAACTCTGGGCACTCTTGCTCCAGGTTTTTCCGGCCTTGTCCACGCTGTTGACTTCAATGGTGCAGTCATTGCCCATCACATTGACCGAACCCCAGATGGCATAGTCCGCACCGGAGGAATTCATGGCCTTGCTGGCTTCTGCCTGCGAAGCGGCCTTGCCCTGAGCAGAACGCACGTCAAGCACACCGGGGCGGTTCAGACGGCCCTGAATGGTGGCCGGAACGGCCTTGGAAAGGTAAGCGTAGCTTTGCGGCGCATTCACCGTAAAAGGCAGCACCACGGCACTTTTGGCTGCAGCTTGCGTTGCCGTGGTCAACCCGGTGGCAAGCAGCGCGAGGCAGACCGCAAAAGTCAGTCGCATGGCAAATTTCATTCCGTTCTCCTTGGGTATCTTGCCAGATTCCCGGTAAAATAAAGGAAGCTCCGATCAAGGCGGCTTTTTTGCTTACGGCGTGCAAGGCCGTTTTTGAGGCGAAGCACGTCGCAAAAATCGGGCAAGGCAGCCACACAACCACGTCCGGGGTGCAATGACGCCTAAATTTCAAAAACCAATGATCAGGTTTCCTGGGGCCGTCAGCTGCCGTAAAAATTTGGCAGCAGCCACGCCCGCGGGTCACACCAGCGCAAAGCGCGGGCGGTATGGCACGCATAGATGTCATACGGGCGCACTATACGCGCAGTTGGCACGCCGCGCAACATCTGGAAAATAGCGTCAGCATGGAATATCCGGCAAAAAGCTCTTGCGGCTCGAACCGCCTGCCCATACTATGCCGCCATGTCCAAACCCGCCACACGTTCATTCCGTATTGTTTGTGAGGAAATGCATACCACAGCCGTGGAGGCCCTGCTGCGTGCCCAAGGGTACGAATTCGAGCCAGAGCCTTTTTCTCCCCTGTGCCACCGCCTGCTGGTCGAGCCGCGCCCTCTGGGCAGTTCGCTGGCGGCGTTTTTTGGCTATATCTATATTCAGGACAGGTCTTCCATGCTGCCGCCTGTGGCCCTGGCCCCCGCCGCCGGAGCCTCCGTGCTGGACATGTGCGCAAGCCCCGGCAGTAAAACAGGCTTTCTGGCCCAGCTTGTGGGACGCACGGGTTTTGTGCTGGGCAACGAACCTTCGCCCACGCGGCTGGGCACCCTGCGCGCCAACCTGCACCAGTGCAACCTGATCCAGGCGGGCACCTGCTCGTATAGCGGCGACGCGCTGCCCCTGCGCCCCGGTTCGTGGGACACCATCTTGCTCGATCCGCCCTGCTCCGGCTGGGGCACGGCGGAAAAGCATCCACAGGTGCTCAAGCTCTGGCAGGGCGACAAGCTGGACAGCCTCACCAGCCTGCAGCAGCGGCTGCTGCGCCATGCGGCAAGTCTGCTGGCCCCCGGCGGCCGGCTGGTCTACTCCACCTGCACGACCAATGTGGCTGAAAATGAAGATCAGGTGCGCTTTGCCGAAGAAGAACTGGGGCTTGTTCGCGACCATCTTGCGCCCATTCCCGGTTTTGTATGGGAAGAGCTGCCCGGCGGAGAGGGTACACTGAGAGTGGACGGCGCGCGCTCCCAGGCCCAGGGATTTTATGTGGCCCGGTTGCGCAAGCCAGGTAGCGCAGCAGAAAACATGCTGCCCGGCGTCCCGGCGGCTGCGCCAACCAGTGAATGCGGCAGCACAAACGATTTTTCCACAGAATCCGCGCCAGAAAATGCATTTTCTGAATCACCACGTTTTGGGTGCAAAAAGACCGCTCGCCCGCCCCGTCAGACTTTGGGGCAGGCTTTGCCGCCAGACTGCCTTGCCGGGCCCACCTGCGATCCTTCGCAACTTCCTCCCGGTCAGGCTGTGCTGTACGGCGAGCACGTGCGCTTTATTCCCGTTCAGGCCGCTGCACTGCTGCCGCAGGAATGCGTATGGCAGGGCGCGCTGCTGGGCAAACTGGGCGGTGGCAGACTGGACGCGGCTCCGCGCCTGCGCGCCCTTATGCCGGAAAAGCCAGAGGCGGCAACAAGCCTTGTACTGGAAGATCTGAACGAAATCAGCGCATTGCTCAGTGGACAAAGCCGCCAGACAGGACTTCAGGGACGCGAAGCTGCCCTGTGGTGGCGCGATCTGCCGCTGGGGCGTCTGGCACTCAAGCAGGGACGTGCTGTGGCGGGCTTTCGATAGAAAAACAATTCCCTTTAAGACGATTTTGGCGGCTGCGTGGTCTGACGACTCACGCAGCCGCCTGAGTATTTCACTTTGAAAAATCCCCGCCCCCGGCAGCCAGCATTCTTCTGCCCCACACAGCCTGCCCCAGTGACAAGCCGCCGTCACCGGGCGGCAACTCATGATGGGTGAGCGCCTTCAATCCAAGAAAATCCAGAGCCCGAGGCAGCAATCGCGCCATAATGGAGTTCTGCATGACGCCGCCGCTCAGGCCTACCGCTGTAATGCCGAGCGGCCGGGCCGCCCTTCCGGCCATGCCAGCCAAAGCGGTGGCCAAACTCAGATGAAAGCGCCCTGCCGCCTCGGCTACGGGCATACCTTCCGTCACGCTTTGCGCAACCTTGGCGAAAAGTCCGGCGCTGTCCATTTCAAGCAGCCCGTCACGCACGGCCATGCCCACAGGCCAGACCATGCCTGATGCGCGCCGCATATCCGCCATATCCGCACGGCCAGCCAGCACAGCGCCCAGCGGGCCTTCAGCCCGGTTAGCCGCATCCTCCAGTCTTATAGCCGCCTGCCCCTCATAGGTTGCTGCCATGCACAGCCCAAGCCGGGCTGCCACGGCATCAAACAGCCGTCCGCAACTGGAGGTTACAGGGCAGTTGATGCCGCGCGCCAACATTTCCCCAACAGCGCGCGAGGCCTGCGCGTGCTCTGCCAGCCAGGGTGCGGAGACCAACGCAGTCTCAGCGTCCATATAGCCGAACTCCATACTCTGCCGGGTCAAAGCCTGGGCGATACGCCACGGTTCGCGCACGGCGGCGTCTCCCCCGGGCAGCGCAAAGGGAGACAAGCGCCCCAGCCGCCGCCAGCCGGGCTTGCCCAAATCCATAAAGAGCAGCTCGCCGCCCCAGATTGTACCATCGTCGCCAATTCCTGTTCCGTCCAGACACAAAGCCAGAGCGGGTTCAAAGCAGGCGTTTTCGGCCAGAACCGAGGCCGCATGGGCCGCATGGTGCTGCAAGCGCCACAGGGGCAAACCTTCCCGCTCGGCGCGGGCTTCGGCATAGCGGGTGGAAAGAAAATCTGGGTGCAGGTCGCAGACAAGGGCTTGCGGGCGAACCCCCAGAAGTTTCTCCAGATGGGCAATAACTTCTTCATAGAAGCTGAGAATTGCAGGATTTTCCAGATCTCCCACATGCTGTCCCACAAAGGCCTCGTTGCCGCGCGTAAGGCAGCATGTGGCCTTGAGTTCAGCCCCGGTTCCAAGAACGCAGGGGGCGGCTGAAACAGCTTTCCCGTTCTTTGCCGTTTTCCGGATGCTGGCAGTACCCCCCGCATCCCCTGTATCCGCAGTTTCTGTGGCTCCTGCGGCTCCCGCTGTATCCGCGGCACTTGGCATCCCCGGCGTACCAAGCGTGTCAGACGTACCGGATGTCTCCATTATATGCGGCGTTTCTATGGCTTCCGCATTGTAAGCCAGAAATACAGGGCGCGGCACATAGCCCCGCGCACGGCGGTAAAAAAGCGGTTCACTCCGCCCCGGCTGTGCCCCACCGGAAGAAACGGCAGCTGCTGCCGGGCCAGCTTGTGGTTGCAGGGTAATAACGCTGTCGTCCACCCGCACCAGTATATCCCGGTCGTGCAGCAGCCAGGCATCCGCAAGGTGCGTCAGGCGTTCAAGCGCCTCCCTGTTACCAAGGCAGATAGGTTCACCCCCGGCATTGGCCGAAGTCATGACCAGAACCGGAGGCTGCAATGCCTGCTCGGCCAGCCAGTCAAAAAGTACACTGTGCAGGGGCGTGTTGGGCAGCATAAAACCCACCTGCCGCGAATCGGGAGCAACCTGTGGCGGCAGGGAATCCGCCCCTTCGTCCTGACGGCGCGGGCAAAGCACAATGGGTTTTTCCGGGCTGGCAAGCAGCGCCTCATGCTCTGGCGTGAGATCACAAAAAGAGCGGATCGTCTGAATATCCCGCGCCATCAGCGCCAGCGGCTTGTGCGGACGGTTTTTGCGCTGCCGCAACGCGTCCACGGCTGCGGCGTTGCGTGCGTCGCAAGCTAGCTGAAAACCGCCCAGCCCCTTGATGGCCAGGATACCGCCGTCCAGCAGCACCTGACCAGAACTGCTCAGAGCCGAGCTGGCAAGGGCTTCCCTGCTTTGCACAACATATGAGCCTTGTGCGCTTGCGGCCTCCGCTCCGTTGCGGGATGGATCAGTGGGCGGACAGGTACGTCCAGCCGCAAGATCCTTTTTATCCACAAACCAGAGAGCCGGCCCGCAAACCGGGCAAGCAACAGGCTGCGCATGAAAACGCCTGTCTGCCGGATTGCCATATTCCGCCACGCACCGGGAACAAAGAGGAAAGCAGCTCATGGACGTGACGGCCCTGTCGTAGGGAATGGAGCGTGTAATGGTATAGCGCGGTCCGCAGTTTGTGCAGTTGGTGAAGGGATATTTGTAGCGCGGGTTTTCCGGGTCGGCCATATCTGCCAGACAATCTGCGCACACGCCCACATCCGGGCTGACCAGCACGCTGTGCCCGGCGTGGCCGCTGCTCTGCACAATGGCAAAGGCATCCTCTTCAGGAACACAAGGTATGTCTTCCTGCCTGAGCCCGGTAAGGCGGGCCAGAGGCGGAAGCTCCGCCTGCAAACGCTGGCCGAAAAGGCTTACCGCATCTTCCGTTCCCTGCACTTCCATGCGGACGCCTTCCGAAGTATTGCCCACGGTTCCCGTGAGGACGCCCTCGTGCGCAAGCCTGTAGACAAAGGGACGAAACCCCACGCCCTGCACCTGGCCGGAAGCCACAAAAGCCCGCCGTACTGTAAGTTTTTCGCTCATGCCGCACAGTAACGCACAAGGCACGGCATGTCAGCAGGGGCTGCCGGGCTGCCATAAAAATACCGATGCTTGCGGGGGACGCAGCTTTTAGCTAGGTTGGCGCAATATTGCTTTTACAAATCACCTTACAGAACCCGCCCGGATAGCCCGTGTATCAGTGTATCCAGGCCGGGGCACAGTCAGGAGCCCACCATGCCCTCTGCCCGCACCATTGGTTCCCGCATCCGGTCATTCCGTGAAGAACGTGAAGTCGACCTTGAAACCCTGGCCAGGGATACCGGCCTCGACCAGTGTTATCTGGAAAAGCTGGAAAGCGACGCCATCTATCCCAGTATCGGCCCCCTGCAAAAAGTGGCTCGCGCTCTTGGCGTGCGCCTGGGAACCTTTTTGGACGACCAGTTCACCCGCGACCCCATCATAGGCTGCATCGACAATACCTGCGAGGGAGAAGACGCCCTGCACACTGGCCGCATCCCCCGCCCGAGCTACACCTACCAGCCTTTGGGCAAGGGCAAGAACGACCGTAATATGGAGCCCTTTCACATTCGCATTTTCCCTGACGGCGGCGAACGCAAAACCAGTTCGCATCAGGGTGAAGAATTCATTTTTGTGCTCAAGGGCGAGCTGCTGGTGGTCTACGGCCGCGAAAACCACGTTCTCCAACCCGGCCAGACTATCTATTACAATTCCATCGTGCCCCACTATGTGGGCGCGGCGAGTGACGAGCCCGTGGAAATTCTGGCCGTAACCTACAATTCGTAGGGTCACCTGACACATCTCCACCTGACCTGCTGCCGCACGCGCACCACAGGAGACAATATGGAAGAAAAAGTTCGCCAGCGCCAAGCCCAGTTTGAATTGCGCGAATGGACACTGGGACAGATTCTCGACCACACGGTAAGCCGCTTTCCCGACAATGAGGCGCTTGTGTACGCCGACCGTGATTTCCGCCAGACCTGGCGTGAATTCGGCGAAATTGTCGACCGTTTTGCCAAAGGCCTGATGGCCCTTGGCGTGAAAAAGGGTGAAAAGGTGGCCGTTTGGGCTACCAACGTGCCTTACTGGGTTGCCCTGCAATTTGCCACAGCCAAGATTGGTGCGATTCTTATCACGGTAAATACCAACTACCGCGAACACGAGCTGCGCTATCTGCTCACCCACTCGGAATGCGAAAATCTTTTTCTCATCGACAGCGTGCGTGACCACGACTATCTGGAAACCCTGTACCGCATTGCGCCGGAGCTGCGCGTGCAGGCCCGTCAGTCGTTTGTGTGCAAAAGCCTGCCCCACCTCAAGCGCGTCTGCTTTCTGGGCATGGAAAAGCACCGCGGCATGTATTCCGTGCCCGAAATTCTCTCCCTGTCCGTTATGGTGGATGATGACGAATACAAGGCCCGGCAGGACTCCCTGCGCCCCTGGGACGTCATCAACATGCAGTATACCTCTGGCACAACGGGCTTTCCGCGCGGGGTCATGCTCACCCATGTGGGCGTGGGCCTCAACGGCTACTGGATAGGCCGCCACCAGAATTTCAGCTCCAAGGACCGCGTGTGCCTGCCCGTGCCGCTCTTCCACTGCTTCGGCTGCGTGCTGGGCGTCTCGGCCTGCGTCAACCACGGGGCCACAATGGTCATTCTTGAGTCGTTCAATCCGCTCAAGGTTCTGGCCGCCGTCGATTCCGAGCGCTGCACCGCCCTTTACGGCGTGCCCACGATGTTTCTGGCGGAGCTTGAGCACAAGCTTTTCCACCGCTTTGACATGTCGACCCTGCGCACGGGCATTATGGCCGGGTCCGTGTGTCCGGAACCCCTCATGCGCCGCGTCATTGACGACATGAACATGAAGGAAATCACCATTTGCTACGGCCTGACCGAGGGTTCTCCGGTCATGACGCAGTCTGACATTCACGACACGCTGGAGCAGCGCTGCGAAACTGTGGGCTGCGCCATGCCGGGCATTGAAGTGCGCGTGGCAGACCCTGAAACCTGCGAGGAACTGCCGCGCGGCCAGGTTGGAGAAATTCTCTGCCGGGGCTATAATGTCATGAAGGGCTACTATAACATGCCCGAGGACACGGCCAAGGCCGTCAGCCCTGAGGGCTGGCTGCATTCCGGCGATCTTGGCGTGATGGACGATGAAGGCTATTTGCGCATCACGGGCCGTATAAAGGATATGATTATCCGCGGCGGCGAAAACGTGTACCCCCGCGAGATAGAGGAATACCTCATGGGCATGCCCGGCGTGCTGGACGTGCAGGTGGTGGCCTTGCCCAGCTTCAAGTATGGCGAAGAAGTGGCGGCCTTTATCATTCCCCGCCCCGGCGTGGAAATTCAGCCGGAAGATGTACGCGACTTCTGCCGGGGCAAGATAGCCTGGTTTAAGATTCCCAAATATGTTGCCATGATAAGTGGCTTTCCCCTTACAGCCAGTGGCAAAATTCAGAAATATTTGCTGCGTGAACAGGCCGCGGAGCTGTGGCCCGAAGCCATGCAGCCCAAACAGTAGGCGCTTTGAGCCTCAGACTCTGTGGAAAAGGCCCTTGGCCCGTTCCGCATAAGGACGACTAAAAAGTGACTGATAAAGATTTTTCTCAAGACGAGCCTCTGTCTATGGCAGGGGCCATGCCCTCGCCTGCCAACGGCAACAATACTGCGCACTGCGCGCCTCAGGTTGTTGCGCAATCAGCACCGGAAGCCCCCTGCACAGCCGCCTGTCCTCTGGCGCAGATTCCGGCAGGCGTGTGGAAGACCCTGCTGCACCGCCCCTTCCGCAAACGCCACCCCATCATTTTCTGGTGCGGCATCGTGCTGTTTTTCGGTCTGCTGGGCGGCTTTATTACCAAGGCCGCCGGAGATGAAGGCGGATTCACGGGCGGCGGCAGCCAGATCGCGCTAGTGTCGGTGAACGGCCCCATCCTCAATGTGGAGCCGACCCTGGAATGGCTGCGCAAGGTTGCCCGCAACCCTTCGGTCAAAGGCGTTCTGGTGCGTGTGGATTCGCCCGGCGGCGGCGCGGCAGCTTCGCAGGAGGTTTACGACGCCCTGAAAGAACTTGCGCAAAAAATGCCCGTGGCGGTGAGTATGGGTTCTGTGGCGGCGTCTGGCGGCCTTATGGTCAGTATGGCCGGGCAGCGCGTGTTCGCCAATCCTTCCACTGTTACAGGCTCCATTGGCGTGCGTATGGACGTGCCCCAGTTCCAGGGCCTTATGGACAAAGTAGGTGTGGGACAGGAAACCCTTGTGGTCGGCACCTATAAAGACGCGGCCTCATACATGCGGCCTATGACGCCAGAGCAGCGCGCCTATTTTCAGAGCCTGCTGAACGACATGTACGGCCAGTTTGTGGACATTGTGGCTCAGGGGCGCAACATGCCCCGCGAGCAGGTGGTAAAGCTGGCCAACGGCAAGGTCTACACCGGGCAGGAAGCCCTCAAGCTTGGCCTTGTGGATGAAATGGGCGGACGTGATCAGGCGCTACGCTGGCTGGCCCAGAAAACTGGCGTGCCCGTTGACCGCAAGCTGCTGACCCGCCCCAAGGAAGGCAACTGGCTGGGGCGCGGCCTCACGGCCATGCTTGGCCTGGATGCGGACGCCATCAACGGGCTTGCCGCCCTTGTGGGACTGTCTTCCGCTGGCGGACAGACTGATCCGCGAACTCCGGCCTTTTTGTTCCAGTTTTAGAGTATGTTGACTTTGAAAAAGTTTAAATGCTCTAACGCTGCACAAGAGTGCAGCGCGCCGCAAGGCGGCGTAGATTCTGCCGAAAATCGCATTTTTCGGCAGAATGACAATTTTGAAATGTAATACATTTCAAAGTTAATCTGCTCTAGACCGGATATTTTTGCATACACCGGCCCTGCGCGAACGTTTTACCCCGCGCAGGGCCGGGCCGCACACACGGCCGCTCTTCTGCCATGTAAAATTTCTGCTACAGGCATTTCATAAACCCCTCGGGCTCATGCCCCCGGAGAACATCCAATGCTCTACAAGCGTTTTTTCATTTTTCTGCTGCTGGCCGTGAGCCTGCCTGCTTTTGCAGTTCACGCCGCTGCCAAAACTTACGACCTGGCCCTTGTAACCGCCGACATTCCTGATTCCTGCAATTTTATGACCCGTGACGGCGCGCTTTTTGTGGTTGACGAAGAAGACCATTTTTTCACCCTCAACATCGTTGACCGCGACAAAAATATTTCGTTGGAAGAATACGCCCAGAAGCTGTCTCAAAGCCTCAAGGGCGGCCCTGTCAGTAAGGTGGGCGAGGACGGTTGGGGCTTTTTGGTAAAAGTTGCTGTGGTGCCCTTTGACGTGCTCGTCATGGCCGACGACAAGCACGTGATCGAGCTTTTCACCGATGTGGACAGGGCAGAATGGCCCGAAGACATCACAAAGGCCTTCAATTCAATGAAAAGTAAAACGCCTGAACTGGCTCCCCTGCTGGACAGGATTATCGCCTCTCGACAGAAATAACACACTGAATTTAATAATTTTTTATTGTCATATTTTTTTATGGACAAATCCGAAACAGCATGACAATGCTTGCCCAGCAACGCCCGTAATACAGGAGGACGAAATGCTGAAAAAGTTTCTCATGCTGCCCGTTTGCTGTCTGGTTCTTCTGGCCCTGGCCCTGCCCGCGCAGGCCAAGGAAATGAAGTTCGCCCATTTCAGCATAGATGTGCCCGCCGACTGCAAAGTTCAGGAAAAAGACGGCACCGTCACCGTGACGGCTTCGAAAGACGCCTTCTTTTCCATTGCCCTCTTCACCAAGAGCGAAGCCAAAAACCTTTCTGACAAGGATTTTGCGGCCAAGCTTTCGCAACAACTGAAAGGCACCCCGCCAGAGCCCTCCGAAGACGGCGGGTGGACCTTCACTGTCACCAGTAATCGCGTTCTTATGAATGTGGATGTGGTGGGCGACAAGGATTATCTCATGATGTTCATGAGCGACGCCAGCGACAAGGAATGGCCCGCTTCGCTCCAGACTGCCTATGATTCCGTCACGGGCAATGATGACAAGATCGACACATTCCTGAAAAAGACCCTGTTTCCTGAATAGAAAGCACGGCACTCCTGCCGTATCTGTTGCGCATCAGGAACAAAGCTTCTGTGAAGCCTGAATCCCAAAGCCCAGCACTGAGCGCGAGACCAGTGATGCTGCATCAACGGCAGAAAAGGTAAAACAGCATATAAGCAAAACCGCCCGGCGTCAGTTAGCGCCGGGCGATTTTTATTTTGCCGGGATCGTACAGGTTTCGGCGTTGTTCGTAACTTCCTTGATCATAGCGATCTAAGTAAATTATCTCAGATAAAACGGCCGCAGCATTCTCGGGATGCTCTGATTATTTTCATTTGGGCCGCCTGCGCGGCGGGCGGCAGACGTGGCCTGTCAGGAACTGCGCCCTCCGAGGCTCCCTCTGCATTCCTCCGGCTCCCCCTTGAGGCTTCAAGTACTTAGTGCTTGCGAGGGCTGCGCGGCTCTTGCTTCGGGAGATTCATCGCTCGTTCGGCGATCACCCCTGCGCGCCGCGCAATGCCAACAGAGCGAAGCTTTTGGCCGGAAAGATGGGCGTAGCGAGGATAGATACGTTGACGGCTCACGCCTTCGCAAAAAAGCAGGCAAAGAATAAGAGCACGCTGGCCTCAATAAAGCGTATTTGCGGCTAAGATGCAGCGCGCCGCGCACTGCCAACAGGGGACAGGCTTTGATCGGGAAGGAAGGTTGTAGCAGGCAGAGATGCTTTGACGGCTTGCCGCTTCATCAGGACTTCAGGCATGAACTAAAGTGATTATCCTTAAATAGGCTCTGCTGCTCCAGCCGTACTAGTTATTATCTATACAGGCGCCACACACACGTGGTTACGCCCGGCCTGTTTTGCCGCATACAGAGCCTTATCTGCCTCATGCAGCGTACGCAGGCCGTCACCGTGGCCATCATGCTCGCTGCAACCAAGGCTCACGCTCACAGGCTTTCCGTCTGGTCTGGCAACCATCTCAGCCACGGCACTGCGTATTCTTTCTGCAGCTGACACGGCTTTTTTAAAGGTGCAGTTTGGCAATAAAACCACAAATTCGTCGCCGCCATAGCGGCAAATAATGTCATTACTGCGCGCGCACTGGCGGATCGCCGCTCCCACTTCCTTGAGAACGCTGTCGCCTGCCAGATGTCCGAACGTGTCATTAATGTCCTTAAACCGGTCCACATCCAGCATAATACAGCAAAAAGGCCTTTTTTCCACCTTGGCGTACTTGTCCAGCACAAGATCCATGTATTTTCTGGTCTGCAACTGGGTAAGGGAATCCATCAGGCTGCTTTCATCTGCCAATTTGACCTTGGTGACCATTGAATTCAACTGGCTGCGCAGCATGCCGATGGTGCGGCTTTGCTCGGTAATATCTACAATAACGCCCAGATAGCCGCGCACATTGTTTTCGTCTGTGAATCCGCCGCTCCAGTGCAGGCAGGTGTGCATCTTGCCGTCTGCAAACTTGTAACTGAAAATATGGTGGTTGAATTCCTGTTTATTCAGGGTGGCCATATCGTCAGCCTGATACATTTCTCGCTCTTCTTCGGGCAGATGAGTCATTTCCAGCACTGATTTACCCAGAATATAATTCCGGCTCACGCCAAACATTGCTTCATAAGCCTTGTTCACGAAAATAAAGTGCAGATTTTCATCTTTAAGAAAGATGGCGTTGGGCAGCATATCCAGCACCATATTCAAATCGAATATATTTAAATTATTCATAAATTATCACTCGACCTGCGGGCATGTTCAGCAATGGCATTTTGCATGAAAGGTGTAGAAGCAGAACAACAACACAAAAGACAAGAAAGAATGTGCATGTAGTCGAGCATGATACACTACAACAAAGGCGCTCGCCAGATATTCCGGTAACCGAATGATACAAAAAGGGCGCTCCCAGTGGAAGCGCCCTTCATATCTTTTTCTAAAAACGGACTAGCCGTTTTCGCTTTCTTCGAACTTCTGCTTGAGCAGATCGCCCAGGCTCTGGCCCGATTCCTGCGGCCCGGAATGGAATTCCTTGGGCTTGCGGCGTTCTTCCACTTCCTGAATCTGCTTGATGGACAGACCAAGGCGGCGCTCTTCAGCGCTGACGTGGATGACCTTGGCCTGGATTTCCTGGCCTTCTTTGTAGATTTCAGCCGGGGTCTTGACCTTTTTGCCAGACAGCTCGGAAACGTGCACCAGACCTTCAATGCCTTCTTCCACTTCAACAAAGAGGCCGAAGTCGGTGATGTTGGTCACAATGCCCTTGATGGTGCAACCCACGGGGTAGGTGGTGGGCACATGGCCCCAGGGATCGTCCACCAGCTGCTTGACGCCGAGGGTGAACTTTTCGCTTTCCTGATCAACGGTCAGTACCTTGGCCTGCACGGTATCGCCGACCTTGTACATTTCGTTGGGATGGCGCACCTTCTTGGTCCAGGAAATATCGGACACATGAATGAGGCCGTCGATGCCGTCTTCGATACCGATGAACATGCCGAATTCGGTGATGTTCTTGATAACGCCTTCAAGCACGGTGCCTTCAGGATAGCGTTCAGCCACCAGCTCCCAAGGATTGGGACGCACCTGCTTCATGCCGAGGCTGATGCGCTTCTTGTCGCCGTCCACGCCCAGAATGACCACTTCGACTTCGTCGCCGGTGTGAACCATCTGGGAAGGATGACGCAGCTTGCGGGTCCAGGACATTTCAGAAATGTGCACAAGACCTTCAACGCCAGCTTCCAGCTCAACAAAAGCGCCGTAGTCAACCAGGTTGGTGACTTTGCCGGAGCACTTGGCACCTTCGGGGAAGCGGGCAGAGATGTCCTGCCACGGATCGGGCACGAGCTGCTTGAGGCCCAGGGAAACCTTGTTGTTGTCGCGGTCAAAGGAAAGCACCTTCAAGGTCAGTTCCTGACCGATGGTGATCATTTCCTTGGGGTGACGGATGCGCTTCCAGCTCATGTCGGTGATGTGCAGCAGGCCGTCGAGGCCGCCCAGGTCCACGAACACGCCGTATTCGGTGATGTTCTTGGCCTTGCCCTGCACAGTCTGGTTTTCTTCGAGGGTGCGCAGCAGATCCTGACGCTTGGAATCGCGTTCTTCTTCAAGCAGCACGCGGCGCGAAACAATAACATTGCTGCGGCGGCGGTTGATCTTGAGCACGCGGAATTCGAACTCCTGGTTGACCAGGGCGTCCATGTCCGGCACGGGACGCAGATCCACATGAGAACCGGGCAAAAATGCCTCGACTCCGCCGATATCCACAGTGTAGCCGCCCTTGATGCGACGTACGATGTGGCCGGTGATGACCCTGTTGTTTTCCTGCACGTCTTCGAGCTGATCGAAGACCTGCATGCGTTTGGCCTTTTCAAAAGAAAGGGTAATGGTGCCGTCGTTTTCGTTCTTGCGAACAACGTACACGTCCACCTTGTCGCCCACGGCAACGACCATGTTACCAGCGGGATCGCGGAATTCAGCCGCGGGAATCTGCCCCTCGGACTTGAAGTTCACGTCCACCAATACATTGTCTTCGTCCACGCGAACGATTTCGCCCTTGGTGATAGAGCCTTCTTCAAGGTCGCCAAAATCGGAAGTGAGGTAGTTTTCGAGAGCACTCTCGAAATTCATTTCGGTTTCGTGCCCGGTTTCCAAGCCTGCCATATGTCCAGCCTCCAAACATGATTTCCCTTTTTCAAAGAGAGGCCGCATATGTATCAGAAATTTGACGGAAGAACAAGGAAAAATACGCTCAGATCGGCCAAGGAAGCCACAAAGAGGCCACCCAGCAGGACTTGGGGACAACATGCGGTGCAACCGCCTGCCCTCCTTGACATTTGCCGCGCCCTGTTGTCCTGTACCCTTTTGGCGGGGAATTTCGTGCAAATCGAAAACAGTCGCGCTGCGGTAAGAGGGGACAAGGTTTCTTTTCGCCTGCTCGAGGTGAGCAGCGTTTGACAGCCAATCGCGCAAGCGGTGAAGGCGAAACCAAGGCGCGGGCACACAGCCCCACAGCCCTCAAGTCCGAACATCCGCCGGGGCCAGAGCCCTTTTGCGAACCTTTCAACGCGATATTGAGGAGGTTGCCATGCCACGCACCCTGTCACATTCCGGGCTTCGCCCACTGCTCTTTGTCCTGCTGCTGCTCGCGGCGCTCAACCTGTACGGCACAAGCCACGCTGCCGAAGAAGCCGCTCCCAAGGAAGGTATTTTGCTGGTGGCCTTTGGAACCAGTGTTCCCGAGGCTCAGCCTGCCTTCAAAGCTGTGGATGCGGAATTCAAAAAAGCTTTCCCCGGTGCGCCTGTAGTCTGGGCTTACACCTCACAGATCATCCGTAAAAAACTGGCCGAACAGGGCCAGCCTGTGGGCGGCATCAGCGACGGTCTGGCCCAGTTGGCCAAGGACGGCGTAAAAGTTGTGCGCGTACAGTCGCTGCACGTTTTGGCGGGTGAAGAATTCACCGCTCTGGAACGGGCCGTGCTCCTTGACGTGAGCAAAAATCCGGGCCGCTTTGAGTCCGTATTTATGGGCCGTCCCATGCTGGAATCCAAGGGCGATGCCCTGGAACTGCTGGCTGCCATCAAGGCCGACACCAAGAGCGCCCGCGACAAAAATACCGCCCTTGTGCTTATGGGCCACGGCCAGAGCCACGGCCGCGCCGACCTGGCCTTTGAAGGCGTTTACGCCGTTTTTAAATCTACCGATAAAAATATTCATATGGCCACCGTTGAAGGGGCGCGCAATTTTGACGACATGCTTAAAGGCCTCAAGGCCGCCAAGATCAAGCATGTAGTTATCGCTCCCCTGATGCTGGTAGCTGGCGACCACGCCCGCAACGACCTTGCAGGCGACGAGGACGACTCCTGGGCCACACAGCTCAAAAAAGCCGGAATCAAGGTTGACGCTCACCTGAAAGGCCTTGGCGAAACGCCCGGTGCTGCTGCCATTCTTGTGCGCCACGCCAAGGAAAGCACTGACGACCTGACCAAGGAACCCAGAAAACCGTAAGGGTTGCGCCCCGGCAAAGCAGCCAACGCGTGTGCGGCAACGCCTGCACAACTGAAAATCAGAAGCAGGCCGCGCTTTGCCGCGCAGGTACCAGCTGATTTTTGTGCATCCTTGCACGGCGGCTCTGCTGGCATGACGGCAAAAGACCCGCGAAGCGGGGTTTGCCATCAAATCTGCGAAGGGCCGGAGCAGATGCTCCGGCCCTTCTGTTTTACCCACAAATAATACAGGATATTCTTACAGACTCTTCTTGCGCAAAGCCCCGCCCCAGCCTGCTGCCTGCCTAAAGCGTGGTACACACGCCCCTCTTGTTGCGCTATGCAGACTTTCGACTTTTTATTGTTTTGTTGTGAAGCCGGGGGGTACACAATACCGTTTTTTTCATGTAGCATACGTAAAATTTCAATACAAAACGCCGCCAGTCGGGCACGATCTATCGGCGTTATCCACAGGGGAGGCCCGCATGCCCAAGCAAAGTCGCAAGATATCTCCACCGCGGCCCGCAGCCGCCCCCCGCCGCACCGCCAGAGGCGCGCGCGTTCACTCTCTGGATGCTGAAAAAGTCAACTGCCGCGTGGCGGAAGCGCAGGCTATTTTTGCCAATGCCAAACGGATGGCGGGTATGGTGGCGCGCACGCTGGGACCTTTTTGCGAAGTGGCGGTACACGACTTCAGCGACCTTGAGCATTCCATCATCCATATCGAAGGCTCCCTTACCGGGCGCAATGTAGGCGCTCCTGCCACCAATATGGTTACCAAGGCGTGGCGTCAGGGCGGCGACAAGGTGCAGGACATCATAGCCTATTCCGCTACAACGCCTTCGGGGCAGACACTCAAATCTTCCATAAGCTTTTTGCGCACCAGCGAAGGCGAGGTCATCGGAGCCGTGTGCATACACTTTGACCTCACGGATCTGGAGCGCTTTCAGGGTGTTCTGCACGCCTTGCTGCGCTTTGAAAACGCCCCCGGCAAGGAGATGAGCGAGGCCTTTCCCTCCTGTTTGGGCGAAACCAGCGATGCCATCATTGAGACGGCCATTCGCAGGGCGGGCAAGCACCCCGCCACAATGACGAGAGAAGAAAAGTTGAATTTTGTGCGGATAATGGATGAAGAAGGGGCCTTTCTCATCAAGGGGATGGTGCAATATCTGGCCAAGGCCATGCGCGTGTCCATCTACACCGTGTACAACTACATGCGGCAGGTCAAGGAAGATGCCCATCGCGAGGCATCAGCGAATTAGCATTTTTTGCATTGTAGCAGCAATGTTTTTAGGTGGCGAAATTTGCGCATAGGGCATGCCTTTCGCCACCTTTCATACCTCGGAAATGATGGCCTTTGGCTGGTTTAACGGCCACAAAAAAATCACGCTGATCACCCAATTTGCCCTGCCGGCCACGCTGGCAAGTGCGCTCAAGGGCCAAAAACTCGGGCAAGGCGTCTCCAAGCTTTTCACAGTAGAATGCTCTCGCGGTTGCGCGACCGGGCTTTCATCACAAGTGCTTCCGCCCCGTCTATGCTGCCAAACCTGATCACGGGCGTGTCTGTAGCTTTAGGCATATATATCAATGTTACTCTGCCCCGGTTGCTCTGGGCGTGGCCTACATCGCCACCACAAGCGCCATCAGCCCGCCCTGTATGCCTACTGCCGCCGCAAGGGCCAGCCACCGTGCGCCGCGTCCCAGCCCGGCAGGAGGGCAGCCTGCGTGCACGGCCCATGCCCCCTGCAAAATGCGCTTGAGCGGCCACACCAAAGCTAATACCAACCACAGCAAACCCGCGCAGGTGAAATACCGGATTTCGCCGATTGCCCAAAAGCGCTCCAGAACCACGCTCAAATCTATCTGATTGGCGCTATATGCAGCGCCTATTCCCTCAACAAGGTCCAGAACCGCCACTTCGCTGTATACGATGGCCATAGCCGCAAACAACCCCACAAGCACTACAAGCAGCAAAAAAAGCAGCCAGAATGTGCACAACTGCCATTGGGCGTGGCTTTTTGAAACCGCGTCCTGACGCGCTGCGGCCATATGGCGCAGGATAAGAGCAACGATCAGCACTGGCAGCGGCAACAACCCGAGCACAGGCAGCCACAGGGCAAAAGCACCGCCAGCCAGACAGATATACCCGGCCCAGAACAGCCCTGGCGTCTTCATTTTGCCTGTGGACATTGCGCCTCCAACGAAAAGTTTGCCTGCTCAGTAAACAAGTGCAGTACTACAATCTCACGCCGTCTCTCTGCGGGCAAGCACCGGGCCAGTCGCCAGACAAGCAATGGGGCAAGCATATGGACACCTCGGCGGCACCACACAGCCGACCGCCGCGTGGCAGCGTGATTTCTGCCATAAAAGGATTTCCGGCGGCGTACAGATATGCACGATCCCGCACTGCAACGTCAATCAAGCCATCTGCCCTCAGTTGCTTTTGTGGCGTATACTGGTGCTCAAGGCATACGAAAAGCCGCCGCCCGGGTGCAACCCGGGCGGCGGCCATATTTATGCCAAAGTGAAAATCTTCGGCTATCCGCCGGATTCAGAAGTTATCTGCTGCTGCACAACCAGTGCGCTCATGTCATCATTCGCACTGTCGGCGTGCGTATCATTGCTGAAGTTTGAAGCCTCGCCGCCATTATGTTCACTATGGTCTGCAAGCCCGGCCTCGCGATAGCCGTCAGGCATATCTTCGCTCATCGAGGTCATGAAGGGCACGGTGCTGTCGGAGTAGTTGACCACATAATCGCTGAAATGCCCGCTGTTCAGGTAGACGTGCAGGTCGGCCTGATCAGCAGGGCTCAGGCCGTTGATGCTGACGTTAATTTCTTCAACCTGAATGGTGCTCAGGTTGTTTTGCAGCCATGTGTCATACTTGGCTATAAAGTCAGCGTAGGAGTCAGCCTTGAGCACAAGCAGATCATAACCGTCGCCGCCAATGAGACTGAGGTTGCCCTGCACATGGCCGTCTAACGTTACAACGTCGTCGCCTGCACCAAGATTGACGCTGTTGGAACCTCCGGTAATATCGCCGTGAATATTCACGCGCCCATCGCCTGCGCCCATTATAATCTTGTTGTTGCCACCCGCGATATTGCCGTTCAACGTGAAGGTGTCGTTGCCGTCGCCCATGTTGAAGGTATTTGTGCCGCTTCGCAGGTTGCCGTTGATTTCGATGTTGTCGTTGCCACTGCCGGTGTTAACGGTATTGATATAGCCGCCGAGATCTCCGTTAAGGGTGACGCTGTCACCGTGAGTATCCCCGGCCTTGCTGCCGCCCTGAATAAGATTGAGGCCGCCCGCATTGCCGTACATAGCATATGCCTGCCCGGCGGTTCCGGCCTTGGCCGTGATGACCACCGTGATGGCGCTGTCTGTATTTTCTATGATGTTCTGGGTCGCGGTACCCCATCCGTCACGGGTATACATGCCGTAAGCCCAACCGTCGTCACTGCCGCTGGCATCAGCGGTAATGTTCACGTTGTTGACGTTAGTGACCTTGTTGACGGCAGTGCCCCATGCCGCGTTCATGCCAAAGGCTCCACCCTTTGTGTCCATATAGTCGGTAGAAAGCGTTGTGTTGCCCGTAAAGATGGCGTTTATATTCAGCGTGTCATTGCCGCTGCCGCCGTCAATGACGGTCTGGCCGCTTGCCTGTGCGCCAAGACCAATGGCCGCCGCTCCATTGT
>NZ_JASGDK010000066.1:0-18144 GCF_047607245.1 Desulfovibrio sp. | reverse complement strand
GGTTGAGGCTCGTGACGTCGGTAATGTGAGAGGCGTCAAAATCAACGGCAAACTGCCTTACGAGTTGGCGGATTTAGTCCTCTGAAATCCTCGAGCCATAAGACTACGTGTTTTTTGGTGCCATACTTAGCTGTTAGCCTTTTGCTGGCCTCTCTGCTAGTCATGACCCATGTAATATTTAAAAACGTGTGCCTGATGCTATTCAGTATTTTTCGTCTTCACCAAAAATGCGATCAGATCTTGCCTGTCTGACGTCCCCATTTTTTTGTTAAGATTTTTGATATACCAACGCACAGTGTCTCTTTTAAGCCCAAGAGATTCCGCTATTTCGTTATTGCTGTGTCCGTTAACAAGCAAGAGCGCCAAACCACGCTCCCGGGCAGTCAATAGATCGGGTGTGGCCTTGCCTGTTTTTCTGTTTTGAGTCTCTGGATGATGCTCTTGCCCTAGAGCAGGGGGCATTGCTTCATCCTTTGGCTTTGATTGCTTTTTTCGACTACCTGACTCCACCCTTGCTTCAGATTTTAGTGTCGTGATGTCTGCCATCGTTAACGTGTCAGACAATTGCGCGCTATTTGATGGCAAATTTTCCGGTGCAGCATTGATTATTGTTGGAATAATGGCGCCTGCGGCAATAGTGGCTTTTGCGCTGTGCGCGACGGGTGTGGGAGATGTGGGCAGTCTGTACAACAACGCTGCTGTGCAGACTGCAGCCATCAGACTTAACAAAACAGGGGCACCGTCAATCGTAAGGTAAACGATTTTCCACCCTGCCAAATGACAGAAATTAACGGCTGAGAGGGCCATAAGCAGAAATAAACCAGAAAAAAGATACATAAGTGGCAATGGTAAACGCAATTGAAGCAGTGCCGTGGTGCACACAGCCAATGCCATTGCCTCCATAAATCCAATGACAGGCAAGAGCGTGATGGCTCGCTCAGACGCAGAAGGTAGGATGCCACCTGTCAAAAAAATCAAACAAATGGCAAGAGCGCCGTAGCGCAAAAAAAGCCCGCTTTTATGTGATGAATGATTTGCATAATATTTTTGGTGGCTTGCTATGAGAATTATAGCAGCAATCAATCCCAAAAGCTGCAATGCCGCGTCTTTTCCACTTGTATCAGCTGCTAGCAGAACACTTAAAAATCCAATACCGCCAAAAGCCAGACCCGGTGGGACAAGAATTGGGGCAAATATCGTTGCAGCCGTGATCGGGGTCAGCTCGGAAGCCTCGACAGATGGAGAAAGACCGGAGAAAGGCTTGCAGACGAAAAGAGCAAGAAGTAGCGCCACGGCAAGACAACCAACAAGAAAACATGCTGTAATATTAGGCGAAAAAATAGGTAAAAATGGTAGGATTGTGGCAAGCAAATAGCTGAAAATGGTAGAACAGGTGACTGCCAAAACAGCCGAAACGGGTGGCAGATATAATAGTTGTGTCATCCACCAGACTCCGGCGGCGGCAGCAAAAAAACCTGCCATTATGACGTAAGCTGTGAAAGAAAAGCGCGCTATGAAAAGAGGAAGCCCCAGAATAATAATGGGGCTTAAATGGGCCAATACAGCAATTTTGATCTGCGTTGGGCGAGAAGTATTGCCAGATAGCATATAAAAGGCACATGCCCAAAACAAACATCCCGTGCCTACAGCAAGCCCCAATGGTTCAGCCGCAATGGCCCAATCTGAAAGAGTGGGTTGTTGTAGAGCGCTCCTGAAGCTGGTTGACCATAGCCAGCCGAAAGACAAACAGAGTCCAAGCCCGATCCAAGTGAAGCGCATGTCTGCAAGAGCCTGCCTGACCGTCATTGTAAGTCTCATTTTCAAAATTTCGATGCCAAATTATTGGGCGAAAAGCATGTTAGCCAGCACTTTGGCCTGATTGATGTGCGCGCTTATACGTGCCTGTTCTTCAGGCCGGTTATGCATGGTTTCCTGTATACCCCAGACTGCCACGGGTAAACCTGCGGCACGTAAGGTTGACGCCATAGTTACACTGCTTGTTCCTGTGTGCTCGGGTTCTTTTCCAAGTTGATTACGTATGGCACGACCAAGCGCAACTATTACATCAGCCTGATCAGAAGTGGTTCGTGAAGGCGGTGTTGATTCAATTCGCTCAATGGAAATTTGTACTCCGTCAGATTGTTCTACTTTATCTGCGAGCTGGCGGATGGCTTTTTGTACCTCATCAAACGAATAATCTGGCAACACACGCGCATCAACGTAAAAAACAAATTTTGCCGGAATATGGTTTATGCCAGTACTGAAATCTTCTGTTCTGGTTGGAGTAAATGTTGTGTGGGGTGGTGTAAATAAAGAATTTTGCGCGGGAAATTTTTGTTGTAGTTCTTGAAGGCCATGTGCGAGCTCGGCGGCAGCGGCGAAAGCATTATTGGCTTTGCCGGGCGTGCCAGCATGGCCGCTTTTGCCTTCAACTGTGACCTTTAGCCAGATGTTGCCTTTTTCACCAAGGCTGATGAGGTTGCCCTCTTCCTTGCCGAAGTCCATCACAAGAATCTGATCATTTGAGGAAAACATGCCTGGCCTCTTAGCCATTACATGCCCAACGCCTGCCTGATAACCAGTAAGGGCTCCTGAGGTCAGTACAATACCTAATTGTTGCGGTGGCTGAATGTTTGATTGCAACAGGCTTTCAAGAAGCAACAGGCTGGCGGTGATGGCCTGATTGTTGTCCTCAACTCCCCGGCCATACATAACATCGCCATCAATCCTCAATGCAAAGGGGTTGCCATCCCATAAATGCAGCGGCCCTGGTGCAGACACATCCAGATGTGAAAGGAGCCATAAGGTTTTGCCATTGGTTGCATTTGCACTTGGATACCGCGCTACAATGTTTGGTCGTACTTTTGCCGGAACCCGTTCGTCCGGATAATCCAGCCGCTCATACGGAATGCCACGCGCATTAAGCCAGTTCTCTACCCATCTGGCTTTGCTTTCTTCGCCTTCACCACCGTATTCTGGGCCTACTGCCTGACGGGAAACGAGTTCTCTCTGGATATTGATAACCGTAGACTGCTGGTTTGATAAAAAGTTTAATACGGCCTGCAAATCACGCTGTTGAGGCATGCTTTTGGTTTTTATAAGCAACAGTGGTTCTGCATTGGAAATATTTAAAGAGAGAAGCAGGCAAACAATAACTAGTTTGGTAATTATGATGAAATTATATGACCGACGACGAGACATTATAATTTTCTCCGGAGCAATCGTTTTGTTCGCACCAGCTGTATCTTATATGATCAATATGAAGTTGAAGATACATTTAATAGTACTTTGTTATGCTTGTACCCAAACCTTACATCAAAGAAATTTGGTGCAAGCGAATTGTAAAGGATAGTAATATCTAATATTATCTAAAAATGAAAATCCTTAGTCGCTGTGCTGCGAAATAGCATGAATTAAGATGTCGCTGATTTTATATTCTAAGGGGGTAAGAAGTTTTTTTTAATAGTTAAATTGCTGAAATATAAAATAATATTATATGTGCTGGGGGGGTGGCGCACAATCCCCCCCTGCGCAAAATCACGGTGTTGATGATATCTAATTTAATGTAAAGGGCCATTTATCGCAACAGCAGAAGGGACATAATTCACAATGTTTCTAAGTGTATTTGGTGATATCGGCTTTAGTACGTTGATGCTGAAAACTGACCAGGAGGAAGCATGTTTTTTTCTTTATGCGTTGACCACACATCATCTTTTCGAATCAGATTCAATATTGCGTTGTTATTGCTCTTCCTGATTTGTTGTGCTCCTCAACAAACGGATGCCGCCGATCCCGGCAGCTTCAAAACTCAAGAGTACAATAATAGCACAGGGCTGGATTTCATTCGAGCTGCTGAAGCCTACGCACTGGGGTACACCGGGGCGGGTGTAACATTGGGTATTATTGATACTCCCGTACGCTTCGATCATCCAGAATTGGCTGGTAAGTTGACGGGGCAATATATAGGTATTGATACACGCACAGGGCAACCATACATACCGTTGTGGCAGGAAGACACACACGGAAGTCATGTGGGAGGCATTATGGCTGCCGCGCGCAATGGCATAGGCATGCACGGTGTGGCTTTTGACGCCACTTTAATGTCAGTAGGCTATTTGGGGTACGATGAAGGCGCAGACAATAAATCGCTCAATACTTATTTGCCAGAGCTACTAGGCTTTTTTGCGAACCATCCGGAATTACGCATAATCAATAATAGTTGGGGGGGGGATTTTTATCCGGCTCTTGACCCCGCCCACGATGTTCCGTCAGCTATCCGAGCAGACGTAAAAGATGATTTAGAATATGATGTGCTTACAAAATTGGCGGCAGATTATAATAAGGTAATTGTATTCGCGGCAGGGAACGAATCGAAGCTGGCTCCAGGCCTTGGAGGCGCATTGCCACGGTATATGCCAGAACTGAAAGCTTGGCTCAGTGTTATTTCTCTCGACATATCTAAAATATCAACTGCGCCTGATGGCACGCGCACCATCAGTTCAACTGGAGTTAGCCACTTCAGCAATTTGGCCTCCAAGGCTGGCTTGTGGAGTGTCTCAGCACCGGGCAGTGGTATATATTCTCTTGCTGCCGAAACAAACGGGTATAAATTCGAAAGTGGTACCAGCATGGCTGCTCCTTATGTGAGTGGTGCTTTAGGGCTGGTGCAACAGGCTTTCCCCTGGATGACGGGCAAGCAGCTGGCTGATGCCATACTGACCACTGCCGACAATACCTTTGTAGCACCAGAAGTTCTTATCAAGTATGATGACCCGGTTGCACCTGATGAGTTTTTTATCGTAGTTTTGGACAATCTTGGGGCTCCTCGCACCTTGAGCGAGGTTGAGCAATGGATAGACGAAGCCGATATCTCTGCCCCTGCGATGAAGCAATTGTTGAAAGATTTGGCGCAGTCAGGAAAATATACAGTTCAAGATCTCACACGCGAAGAAGCTTTTGGTCAGGGCTTACTGGACGTTGGCAAGGCTGTACGCGGCATTGCACGGTTAGACGCCAACCGTATGACAGCGGCTGATGTGGTGACATTGCCCGAATTGGGATCAAATACCTATGCTCTGGAAACATTCGATACTCAGGGGTATTCGGCAGAATTCAGTAACGATATCACACAGCGCCAATGGAATGATGACTATCATCATGCTGATTTTTTGAATGGGCCGGACGCGCTGGCCTTGAGGGGGGTTGACGTAGGCTTGCGCAAAGTTGGTGCAGGTTTGCTGGTGCTCAGTGGTACCAATGTTTACGAGGGAGCCACCGTAATAGAAGGCGGCGAGTTGGCCGTGAGCCACCGGGCAGACGGAACAGGCGGCGTGCTGGAAAATAGTGATGTGCTTGTGTACCAAAACGGCGTCTTGCGCGGTGATGGCGAAATAAAGCAAAAGGTTGTGAACGCAGGCACTGTGGCTCCAGGCTACCGTGGGCTGACGCTGACCGTGAACGATTATACGCAAAATGCCGATGGCACGTTGCGTATCGGCATTACTGCCGACAAGCGATATGCAGTACTTAGCGCAACGGACGCAACACTTGACGGGGCGTTGCGGTTTTCGCCTACAGCCGGATTTTATTCAAATGGTTATGCCCTTAACGTCGATAGCGTACTCGCAAGCAATCTTACTGGCGAATTCAGCAGCATAGGCATGGCTTCAGCTTCACCCACGCTAAGCTTCAGCGCCGCCCCAATCAATAGTACGGGTGAGGCTACATTGAGCCAGCAACGCATGCTCAACGCATATAGCCGTTATGCCACCAGCACAACGACTGCCAATGTTGGGCGTGCACTTTACCCTGTGTCTGAAAAAGCCACCGGGGATATGCAAAATCTTCTCACAGCCCTGGATTGGTCAGACGCATCGGGGCGCGATGTTGCTCCGGCTATGGAGCAGCTGAGCCCGAATAGTTATGACGCCGTGGCGCGGGCAGGTCTGGAAGCGCAACGCCAGCTTAACCTGTTATTGATGCAGCGCTTTATGGGTAACGGCTCATCACTTATCGCAGTAGATAGCAGCGGCATGTCCAGCGGCGACGCGGCGTCAGGCTGGCAGGCGTGGGCTCTACCTTTTGGAAACTACAACAATATGAATGCCAATGGCGGTTCCGCAGGTTTCACCTCATCTGGTGCAGGGCTGGTCCTTGGTGTTGATCGCCTGTGGGATAGTGGTCTTACTGCCGGGTTTGACGTGTCAATATCTGGCCGCCGTGCCTATATGCACTATGCTGGCGAAGCCAATGCCAAAACGCTGGCTGCTTCTGTTGGTGGTCATGCCCATTTCAAGCCTACCTGGTGGGACGGTGGCTATCTTATGGGCTTGGCGCGTATTGGCTTTGAAGATGTAGACATGAAGCGCACGGTCAATTTCAACGGATATTTGCGTAACCACAACAGCCGTTGGACTGGGCTTACCGCCGACTTTCTTGCTGGTGGCGGTAAGGACTGGACGTGGCAGACGGCTTGGGGTGGAGTTGAAGCTGGCCCCCTGACGTGGCTTGAATATAGCTTGAGCTCCCGTCCTGACGTGACAGAAGACGGAGCCGGAGCATCAGCCCTCAAGCTGGATGCAGCCACGTACGACAGCCTTTCATCTGTGCTGGGTGCGCATGCAAAGCTTGCCCGTAAACTGGAAAACGGCACAACCCTCTCATGGGATACTTTGGCGGGTTGGCGGCATGATTGGCTTGATGGCACAATTACCAGCAAGGCAGGCTTCAAGGGCTACAATGTTGGCTTTGAGAGCCAGTCAGATATTCCGGGGCGTGATGCCATGCTGGTTCAGACCAATTTGCGTGCAACGCACTCCAGCGGATTTTTTGCGCAGGTAGAACTTGGCGCAGAATTTTTTAGAGCGCACAGTTCATCCTGCATGGGCGGAATCAGCTTTGGTCTGGATTTCTAGAACAATGGAATTGTAATTGGGTCATGACTAGCAGAGAGGCCAGCAAAAGGCTAACAGCTAAGTATGGCACCAAAAAACACGTAGTCTTATGGCTCGAGGATTTCAGAGGACAAAATCCGCCAAATCGTAAGGCAGTTTGCCGTTGATTTTGACGCCTCTCAAATTACCGACGTCACGAGCCTCAACCGCAATACCATTAATCGGTATCTCGTTGCGTTCCGTAAGAGAAACGCCCAGTACTGTGAGGTGGGATCGCCTGTCAGCGGTGAGGTTGATGAAAGCTACTTTGGAGCACGCCGGGTTAGAGGCATCAGAGGCTGGGGGGCTCGTGGCAAAACTATCGTTTTAGGCCTACTTAAGCGCAATGGGCACGTCTATACGGAAATTGTGCCCTACTGTTCAAATTTGCAAACAAGCATTCCCACATTAACGCGAATGAAAGCTTTTGGGCCGTTGCAAAAACTCGGCTCGTGCGATTTAGAGGCTTGCACAAGCACACTTTTTATTTTCATTTTTCTGAAATAGTTTGTGTTCGCCAAATACCACCCCCCCCGATCATCACAGGATGATCGGGGGGGGTGGCGTAACGTCGTTAGCCAGGTTGTTCAGTGAAGTGACAGCCATCAAGGCAGACAAGAAAAGCAAAGCCACAGCCCATGCGTAAGAAGCTACCAAAAGTCTGATGAAAGCCTTGATTCCGCCAAGATCTTTGGCGATTTCCGGCAGCCTCCCGATGAGCAAAACCTCAGTTGTAACGAATATGAAGGCGGCCAGCGCCAGATAAAAAACAGGAACCCAAAGGCGCCTGCCTTCCGGGGTTTTAATTGAAGTCTTAATCTGAGCCTTGTCACGCGCAAAAGCAGTACCAGTATATTGAATACGCCTACTTCAAGGGTACACTAGAGGGGAAAGAGGATACGTTCATAAAACTGTCGGGTCTTTGGGATGAGATATTACAGAATTACCAAGATTCATGAGACTGCAAGTTGTTTGGCGCGAAATGTCGCCGTACTCATAACGGCATGGCTGAAGGTTGTTATTTGCCTACTGAACGCCATCAACTGCAACTCGCAACCTGGCAACAATTATGAATGAACCCCGCAAGGGGTAGCGTAGCTTCATAGCATACCCGCCCAACCTAACCATGCGAGGCAACTTGCACAAAATGGCCGGAGTGAGGAACGATGCTCAGCAGGGTTGTTCCTGAAAAATACCGACTTTTGTTACATCACTAGCTGAGTTCATAGTAGTGTACCCGCAACAAGGCGCTTATTTGACAATGAACAGCAATTACAGGATTGTTTTTAGCACAAGTATAATTTCATCTGAGCTGCGGTTAAAGCGACTATCCAACCGTAAACTGGTATAATTGGCATAGCCCCCAAGTAGTGATGCCGAGGGGCGATAACATTTCATTCGGCCGCAGTAGCTGTGTTTTCCGGCTTGGCATCACCACTGCCAGGGCAATTTTATCTGGAAGCGCATCGCGCAACTCTTCGCGGCAGTCGCAACTGCCTGTTGCTCCTGCAAGCCCATCAGGATAAAAAATTTCGAACAACGCGTAGCTTCATTATCTGTAACTTCGCTGACCTTGACGGGACTATTTAACATCCGGAGAAAATATGGATTACTCCAGCATTCTCGTTCCGGTGGATGGCTCGGAAGATGCAAAATTTGCCTGTCGCGTGGCAGCGCAGCTAGCGGGCGCGATACCCGGTAAAGAAACCATCCATTTGCTTCATTGTCACGAACCCATCCCTATTTTGATTGGAGGTGAGCAGCGCAAAACACTTATGCGCAGGCACGAAGAAGAAACCGCACAATTTTTTTCTGATGCTTCTAGCGCCTTTGCAACAAGCGACATCACCATACAGACATATCTCAAGTATGGTTCTATCGCTAAAACAATCATAAATACCGCGTCAGAGCTTGGTTGCTCGATGATTATTATGGGCACACGAGGCAGAAGTGAATTGACGAGTATGGTCATTGGAAGTGTGAGCCACGATGTTTTACGCCATGCTACAATGCCCGTACTTTTAGTTAACAAAAAATTTGTTGCCACTGACGATTAAGGCACTGCCAGCAAAGCATGCTTCATTTTATAAAAAGCAAAACGTTTGCCTTGCCCGCCTTGATGGCACTCATTTCACTGAACAACCTGACTAACAACGTTACGTAAAAACTCCCGACCATCTTCTGATGATCGGGGGTTTTTAAGATATCTGGTGGAGCCGAGGGAATTGAACTCTTGACCTCTTGAATGCCTTCAAGGGGTCGGGATTATTTTATTTCGTTCGGCAGTACGACAAGATGTTCTGAATTCCAAAAAAACATGATTCTACCAAGTAGTTGACATTAGTTCGCCAGCGAACTATCTCTTGTCCAGATGGTTCGTCGACGAACTAAAAATGAGGTTTCATGAACACTCCAAGTAACAGCGGCGCAATTATTGCCCTGGCAGCTTCAATTCGTGAACTGGCCAACACGTATATTCTAAACGCTCTATCCCGACACGGCGTAGGCGATCTTCTTCCTGCCCACGGCGCGGTGTTGCATGCGCTTTTTGAGGCTGGCCCCTTGAAAATGAACGAACTGGCAGAGCGCATTAAAAGAAAAAAGAATACGGTCACTGGCCTTATAAGCACGCTTGAAAGCCGGGGCTATTGCCGCCGCGAGCCTGACCCCCAGGACGCCCGTTCGCAGATAGTGCTGCTGACGGAAAAAGGGGAAGCCATCCGCAGGATTCAGGAAGAAATTTCTGCTGATCTGCTGCAAGTGGTATGGGGCGATGTGGGTGAGGCTGAAAAGGCCGCCTGCACGCAAACGCTGCACAAGGTTTTGCGTAACCTGCAGCAAAATGAACCAAACAATATTTGAAATATGAGGTTGCTATGAGCAATACAGTAAAAGAAATTTCAGGTTTTCTTGCCGAAGCTCCCATGTGCTTTCTCGCTACCGTCAGTGGCAGTCAGCCGCATGTGCGGGCGTTTCAGTACCAGTTTGAGCACAATGGCAAGCTGTGGTTCTGCACGGGAAAAAGCAAGGACGTTTTCAAGCAGATTCAGGCCAATCCCGCGGTAGAGATTTGCTCCATCAATAAAGACATGGCCTGGGTTCGCGTTACCGCAAAGGTTTCTCTTGAAGACAACCTTGCGATTAAAGAACGCATTCTGGCGGAGCAACCCCTGATCAAGGGCATTTACGGATCGGCGGATAATCCGGAATTCACGACGTTCTGCGTTGAGCACGGCGCGTATGTGATTGCGGACTTTTCCGGTAATCCTCCGAGCAATGGTTCTTTCTAGCCCCAAAACCATAGCACGCACAAACGCCACTGCTGCTGGGATTGCGTAATGGCAGGCGGGCTTCTAACGTAACCTCAATATGCTACGGGCAAGAAAGAGAGTATATTGGGGGTCAGGTTAGCGTTCTCGAGCAATGGATTTCTTGGTTACGCGCTACTGATCCGGCAAACTGCACTGGTAATCGTGGAAACCATAAATAGTATTGACGAGACTGAATTCTGCAAAGCCCCCGATCACCTTTTATGATCGGGGGCTTTAATTTTTTTGGTGGTGTGCTTGTCAGAACTCTACAATGAGAGGCAGCATCCCCTTCTTCCGGGCAGCGGATGCTATATCAGACTACGGAGTAATGATAGTAAATTGGAAGGCTCTTCGGAAATTGGCGAGAGCATCGTCTCCCGCCAGTAGAGGTATTTGCAGTCCAGCACTTGGCCCTTCTGGTTTATCATGATGTTAAAAAAATAGTCGTGTTTAATTGTGCGGTTAAATCTTTTTCCGTCACAACTCATGTCGCTTCCACCATCGGCATAATACCTGCCTGCAAAGGCATAGGTGCGTATGCCGTCAGCGTCTTCTTTGTTTACATCGTCAGCGTCTGGCAGCAGGTTCACATCTAGAACCGAGCTTCTGCCACAGGTTTCTGCATATTCATCCACAATAGACGATCCATAGTGACGCTCTTTCATTTTTTTGGGTAACCACATGGTAAACCCGGTTCCAGCATCAACATAATTTTCATCCCACCCATCATAGCCTTTGCCATACCTGCCGCCGCACCCAATCAGCATCACAAACAAGCCAAACAGCGCTATATTCTTGAACATCTGATTCTCCAAATATCAAAGGGACAAGCGATAAACAACCGCACTATTGAGCAGGATGTGCTTCGTCTTGAGACTCCTTGGCGCGCCGTTCAGCCAAATGGTCCGCTGTGCCCCTGACCCAAGAACACGAAAGGACATCCCCATTCAAGTCTGTGAAAATATTAAAAACAGTGCTTTTGTTCTTTCTTATAATTTCATCAGGTCTAAAAAAACCGCCAGATTTTGTGGTTTGCTCGACATACGAAATCGAATATGCCCATAGTTGATGCTTTTTCTTCGGCAAAGTCTTGTGTGTCATGTTAGGGTGATGTAACTCGCTGATGTTTTTTCCTTCATACAGTCTGTACATGCAACGCCGTTCTTCTTCCCGTGCCTGCAGAGGGCTTACCGTTTCTTCCGTGTCGAACACAGGAATCCAGTCTTTTTGGGGCTTCCCGCTGTCTGGATCAGTCATTGTTTCTCTGGCCAATTGTGGCACTGGATCGCCTGTCTTTTTTTGGTAATACCCAGTACAGCCAGCAAGCAACACAAAAACAAATACTAGCAGAATAGTACGCTTCATAAACTGCTCCAAGTAGTTTTGTAATGCTCATATTCCAGATAGGCAGATCGTACAAATGCAATAAATTGTCAATAATAAAAATACGTAATCAAATATTATACGAATTATTGCCAATAAACACGTTCTTTATGAAGTTTTGTAATAGTAAAGAAAAGTGAATTTCATCTACAACTGCAGTTTGTCATGCGATCAAGGCCAGTAGTAAAGAGCCGAGGTGGGTTTATATATTACTGATGGGCATTACAGGGCTGCGATACCCAACAAAGAGGATTGAGGTAGGCAGGGCCGCAACAAACAGAGAAACACCATCATTATTGAAGCGGTGTGTGTGGGGGGGCGAGGAGTGGCTAGGCATCAGGTGCGGCGGGATGTGGGTACCCCGTTTGTTTTTATTCCTATGCATCAATGTTTCAGGTGCTGTACCTTGACAGATCTTATACGAAATGGCTGACTGAAATATCTAGCAATACAAGGAGTTGGATATGCCATTTACGAAAAATTGCCGTGGGGAAAAAGCAAAGGTCGAGATTGTCAGGCAATACTTGTTGTCCTGCGTCGGGCACCTCAAACTTCTTCCGAAGCAAAGCAAACAAGGATGTTGTGGTGTGCTCACAGACCAGTACTATGCCTTTGAATATCAGAAAAAAAACAACCCAACCGATGCAGGGGTGTTCTATGTAGGAAGAAGTTGCGCTATCGATTTTAAAGAACTTCACGAACCGTCTATTGATCTTCCACGGCTATTTGACCCATTCAAACATGCAGTATCGAAAACCGAGGTTGCGTCACAAGGAGGTGCGGCGGGAGGGAGGATGCCGGGCGAAGGCATTGATCCACTCAATGCAGAAGTTCAAACGGCAATTTATTTGATTTTAACCATATGGAATGTTGCTCCAACTGGAGGATTCGCCAAGATACTAAAATTCATTGAGAATCAACCACTAACCAGAACACAGGATTGGGTAGTCAAGAAGGTAAATGGGATTGTTGGACAACACATGAATGATTTAACTCTGCGGCAAGCCCTTCACGCTGCCAGCAATGGGGCATTAATGCGCACTTTTAGTTTCCCTTTGATTGAGCAGGTGCTAAAGGAGCACGGGCTCCCTGTACATCTTTAACAGGTCGTTGGAAAAGCTACGCAAGCAAATCTTGGCCTTCTCACCCGTCACCAACTGATCCGTCCACTGCCGCCCGGCTTGTGCTCCGCGAAAAGCAGGCGTATAGAATACACTGGTACTACTTTTGCGCGTGATAAGGATCAGATTATGACTTCAATTAAAACCCCGGAAGGCAGACGCATCTGGGTTCCTGTTTTTTCTCTGGCGCTGGCCGCCTTCATATTCGTTACCACAGAGGTTCTGCCCATCGGGCTGCTGCCGGAAATTGCCAAGGACCTTGGCGAAACCGAAGCCTTCACCGGACTTTTGGTGGCGTTTTACGCCTGGGCCGTTGCTTTGCTTTCTTTGCCGCTCACCGCGCTTACGGCGCGTTTTGAGCGGCGCAAGCTGCTTATTGGTCTGTTTGGTGTGTTCATAGCCGGGCATGTGCTTTCCGCTCTGGCTCCCAACTTCGCAACCCTCATGCTCGCGCGTATTTGTGTAGCCAACGCGCACGCTGTTTTTTGGGCCATAGCAACCCCTATTGTGGTTCGTATTACGCCGCAGGCAATGAAGGCCAGGGGCATTGCCATCGTTATCGTGGGCAGTTCGCTTGCCACGGTGCTGGGGGTACCGCTCAGTACAGTTGTTGGCCAGCACTTTGGCTGGCGGGCGGCCTTTCTGCTTATTGGCGCTGTGGCCGCCTGCATCGCCCTTATACTCTGGCGTTTGCTTCCGCCGCTTGTGGCCAAGGATACAGGCTCGTTCAAAAGCGTTCCCGGCTTGTTTCGCAACAAGGAACTTGCGCTTCTTTACCTGCAAACAATGCTGGCGGTGACAGGCTACTTCCTTGCCTACACCTACCTTGCGCCCCTGCTGATCCAGATTGGCGGCTTTTCTGACAAAGCCGTGCCGCTGTTCTTGCTGCTCATGGGGCTTTCCGGCATTTGCGGCAGCCTGTTCGCCACAAAGCTGACGGCTATGAAAACAAAGCTGGTGTTCATTCTGCCGTCGTTTGTGATTTTTCTTTGCCTCGTGGCGCTCGATGTTTCCCTTGTGCATCTGGTGACCATTGTGCCCATTTGCATACTATGGGGTGGCAGCATGGCCGTGCTTGGGCTTCTGTTTCAGAGCAAGGTTCTTGAAATCGCGTCACATTCCGCAGATATTGCCACGTCCATCTATTCGGGTATTTTCAATGTGGGTATCGGCAGCGGGGCTTTCATCGGCAGCCTTGTGTTCAACCAGCTTGGGCTGCACATGACAGGCTATGCGGCAGCGGCCTTTTTTCTGGTCACAGTTCTTGTCAGCATCTATTCCGCGCGCAGTACCAGGGCGGTGGCGTAGAGCCGTCAGTTACGCTAGGCACTGCGCGAAGCTGGGCTGCCTCTAAATGTTCTTTAGTCCGGCTGGCGGCGGCAAAAGGCCCTGGGCAAAAAATCATTCCTTGAGAGACATCCCGTAGAGGAGGCAGCAGTGAACATCACTCTCCAGCGAGTATATGATCACACCAGCACCGATTCTGGCGGCATTCGCATTCTGGTTGACCGCATCTGGCCGAGGGGGATTTCCAAGGCGGCTGCCAGCTGGGATGTGTGGCTCAAGGAAGTTGCCCCTTCCAACGAACTGCGCAAATGGTTTGCTCACGACAGAGACAAGTGGGATGCCTTTCAGCAGCGCTATTTTGCAGAGCTTGCCGCGCCCGGGCCAGCCAGTAGCGCTGTGGATGATCTGAAAAAAATTATTGCGGATAACGGCACTGTGGTGTTTTTGTACGCCGCCAAAGATGAGCTCTGCAACAATGCGGTGGCCCTGAAAGAGTATATGGAGGCACTGCCCGGCAGGGGCGGAGAGTCTGCCAAGGGCTGAGCCCTTTCAATTGTTTTTGCTCGAATCATCTTCGGGCTGCCTGATTGAGCATCAGGAACTATGGACGTGGCTGTTTTATGCAGCTTCGCCCTGTTTTATGTGTGCCAGCATGAAGGCCGTGCACCGGGCGTGAATCTGTGCGCAGCAGCTATTGTTTTGGGCCGGAAAATGAAGAAGGGGGACACCCTTACGGATGTCCCCCTGTTGGCTCAACAGCGGCAGTATTGTCGCTCAACTCACAGGCGTCGAAAACGATGCCGCTTGGCCTTATTTCGCGGGAGCAGCAGCGGGCTGCACGAGCTTCAGGAACTTGTCGGTATTGATTTTGGCGTCCTTGAACTTCTGGATTTCGGCGGGCGAGAAACGCTTGATGCTTTCAAAGAAGCCAGCCACGTCGTTCTGCCACTTGTCTGCCTGAGATTCACCCTTGGAGTCGTCAAGCAGGGCCACGGTTTCAGCGTAGGTCCAGCGGGGGTGAATTTCTATGTCCTTCTTGGCTTCTTCGTCGGTCATGCGAATGCCGGCAAATTCATTCATGTACTGGCGGTATTCCTTGATGATGCGGGGGCTTGCGCCTTCTTCACGCAGCATGTCTGAAGTACGCATGTACACGCGCAGGAACTTGGCCACCAGTTCGGGGTTTTCGTCGCACCACTTTTTGTCGCCCACGATGGAGGAAACCGTGATGGCGTCCATATCGGTAGCGGAACCAGCGCGCACCCAGTCGCGGGAGTCGGCTATGAAGGTGAAGGGAGCCCACAGACACACGGCGTCGCCAATACCTTTTTCAAAGGCGGGCACGGCAGAGGGCTGTTCCATATTCACCAAAGTGACGTCCTGTTCGGTCAGGCCGAGGATCTTCAGCCATTTGCCGATCATGTAGTGCACTGTGGTCTGCGAGGTGTACAGGATCTTCATGCCCTTGACGGTCTCGGGGCTGCCGTACACGTTGGGGTAGTCGGGGTTGTAGCCCTTGACCTTGGCCGCGGGGCTGTCGGGGCGCAGGTAAAGCACGTGCACTTCACCTTCGCTGATGATGGGGGCCACGGCGTAAATTTTGTAGCGGATGCCGCCGATCAGCTGGCCGCCAACACCGGTGGAACCGAGCACCCATTCCCTGGCGGGAAGGGCTTCCATCTGCGCAGGGCCGCTGTTGAACAGCAGCATATTAATGTCCAGGCCTTCTTCCTTGTCCCAACCCATCTTTTTGGCGTACCAGATGTTGAAACCCGGGGATTCGTCCATCCAGCAGGTAGAAATTTTCACGGGCTTGTCAGCGGCCTGAGCAGCCCCAGCGCCGAGCAACATCGCAAAGCAGCAGAACACGGCAGCCAAAAGGCACTTCTTCATCGCAAACTCCTTGTTGTTCCAGGTTGTGTATGGGTACAGAACAGCATTCCGTTTTTCTAAGGAAACGTTGATTTATTCCGTTTGGCTGCGTTGCTTCACTTTTTTTGAAACAGCCGAGGACGGAAGAGTCCACTCCTGCTTCAAAAAAGATCGCGCCTTGCCAAACGAAATAACTGCGCGTTTCCGGGAGGCTCTTCAATCAGTGCTTCCCTAAAAAACGGGCCGAACCTCGTGCGGGGTCCGGCCCATAAGTGGATCAAAGGGTGAGTTTTTGCTCTTCGGTAATGCGTGCGCGCAGTTCCAGAAACGCCGGGTCCATCGTGTCGCGGGGACGCGCCAGCGGCACGTCGTAAGACGACCTGACGTGACCGGGCAGCTTGTCTTCCATAGTCACGATGCGGTCAGCAAGGAAAAGCGCTTCGTCAATGTTATTGGTAACAAAGATCATAGTACGCTTGTCCATCTGCCAGATGCGCTCGGTTTCCTGCTCCATAAAGAAGCGTGTCTGGGCGTCAAGCTGGCCAAAGGGTTCGTCCAGCAGCATGACCTGAGGGTTGAGCGAATAGGCGCGGGCAATGCCCACACGCTGCTTCATGCCCCCTGAAAGCTGGTGGGGGTAATAGTTTTCAAAGCCGTGCAGGCCCACCATGCCAAGATAGTGGTCAGAAACCTTGCGCACTTCGTCCTTTTCCATACCGCGAACTTCAAGGCCGATTTCCACGTTCTGACGCACGGTCTTCCAGGGAAAGAGCATGTAGCTCTGGAACACAAGGCCGATGTCAGGGGTGGGGCCGTCCAGCTTTTTGCCATTCATAGTGATGGTGCCGGAAGTAGGCGTTTCAAGCCCGGCAATGGTGCGCAGCAGGGTAGTCTTGCCACACTGGCCGGGGCCGAGAATGACCAGAAACTCCTGTTCGTGCACTTCAAGAGAAATATCCTTGAGCACAGGAACAAGCTGGGTGCGCTTCTGAACAAAAGTCTTGCACAACTTGTCGCAGACGATTTTGGGCGGCGTGTTTTTCATGTCTTTAACTCCGTGGATTCTAAAGATTCTCGATTTCACGCTGCCACGGGCAAAGCTTGTTCGTAATGAAAGTCATGCCCTGGGTGAAGATCAGCGACACCACAGTGATAATCAGCATGCCGCCGATGATCATGCCGGGGTCGGACAGTTTCATGCCCTGAATAATGATATAGCCCAGCCCGGAACGGGAGTTCACCAGTTCTGCCGCGACCACGCAGGTCCAGGCGCTGGACATTGCGATCTGAAGACCGGCCGTGATGGCGGGCAGCGCACCGGGAATGCACACAAGGCGAATTTCGTCCCAGCGTTTGCCGCCGATGATGCGCACCACGTCGAAAAGTTCGGGCTCAATAAGCTGCATGCAGCTGTAGGAGTTCAGCACCACAGGCACAAACGAGCCGATGACGATGATGAAGATCTTGGGCGATTCGCCGATGCCGAACCACAAAATGGCTACGGATATCCAGGCCAGGGGCGGCATGGGCTTGAACATGTCGAAAAGCGGCTTGACCACGGCCTTGAATGTCTGGTTGAAGGCCATGAACAGGCCCAGCGGAACACCCAGAAGCACGGCAAGAAAGAAGCCGATGATGACACGTTGGGTACTGATGAGCACATGCTCCATCAGTGTCAGGCCCGAAAGTTTTTGCGAGCTGAGGTCACGCAGGCTTTCCAGCACTTGAAAGGGCGTGGCCAGGGCGCTGGTGTGCCCGAATACGTTGGACGTGGCAGCCCATTGCCATATGCCGAAGAAGGCGACAATGGATATGACGTGCAGAAAGTATTCGCTCTTGAGCATGCGAATCAGCGAAAATTCACGCTTGGTAGTGGCCTGAATGGTTTCGTTGCAGACGCTCTGGGTGTCCGTTGAAGAATCGTTTGTGGCCTTCACAGTGGTAGGCGCAGATGAATCTTGCATGCCTATCTCCTGATACCGGCCAGCAGCCGGGATTCAATTTTGTCAATGATAAAGCCGATGATAGCCCCGGCAATGCCTACGCTTACCATGCCCACAACAACCAGGTCGGTACGGCCAAGCATGCGGCCAATGGTGATGAGGTAGCCAAGACCCTGGTCAGAAGCCAGCAGTTCGGCGGCCACAAGGGTCACCCAGCAATAGGCCAGCGCGATTTGCAGTGCGCCGAACACCATAGGCAGGGCAGAGGGCACGCAGATGGTGGTAAAGATCTGCC
>NZ_JASGDK010000065.1:0-4459 GCF_047607245.1 Desulfovibrio sp. | reverse complement strand
GAAGAAACATGGCCCCCGGGTACACCGGAGCGCCATAACTGACAATTTCTGCGCCGGAAGCACGAATGGCCGTGGGGGTGCGGTCGTCCGGGTCAACGGACATGCCGCCAGTAACCACAATCATGTCCGCACCCTGATGCAGAAAATCCACAATGGCGGCAGCTGTCATGTCCACTTCATCACTGGTGAGGGTCTGGCCCATAATACTGCTGCCCAGCTTGGCGAATTTTTTTCGCAGCACCGGGCCAAAAGCGTCTTGAATGCGGCCATAATAGACTTCGCTGCCTGTGGTCACCACACCCACTTTGGCGTGGGCGAGAGGCAACACCTCCACAACGGGATGGCTGACCATCTCTTCCATACTGCGCAGCTTTTCCTCTTCAATCATAAGGGGCACAACGCGCATGCCAGCCACAGGCCGCCCTTTGTTCACAAATTGCAGGCTGTGCATGGTGGCTACGGTAATTTCGCCCAGGCCATTGATTCTGGCGAGTGTGGGCACGTCAATTTTCAACAGGCCGTCACATGCGGCAGAAAGATTGATGCGCCCTTCTTTGGGGTTTCCGGCAATAAGGTTACTTCCCGCCGTGGCAGCCACAATGCGGGCGGCTGCGTCATTTTCGTGCACCATGCCTGGCAGTGGCTCGAAAACATAAAGATGCTCCTTGCCTACTTCGAGCAGCACCTTGATATCTTCGGGCCGCACCACATGGCCCTTGCGAAAAACCGGCCCTTTACTCTCGCCGGGCACAATCCGGGTTATATCGTGACAAAGAACACTACCAACTGCCTCATGAACGTGTATGGTTTTCATACAGGCTTTTGTCATGGATTCTCCTGAAACGATGCATGACCTGATGCTCAGATTGTGCGGATAATAGCACCCTCACAACAAAATGCAAAATAAAATTCAGGATTTATAAAGTGTGGACAACATAAGCTTTTGGTATCTTATGTGTTCGGTTTTAATTTTCCCTGTTTTAACAAAAAGCGTGACTATTGCCTCCAGTTTGACCGCCTTCGCTCGCTGCGACAATTGACAGATGGCGCGTTCTCTGCGACAGGGAGTGAAAGAAAATGATCCGCAATCACGTCAGATGATCATGGCGCAACGGTTCGCCGACGCCAGGAGTCCGTATGAACACAACCCTCTGTACTACGCGCACATCGCGCTTCAGCCGCCTGGCCACCCTGGCCGCCGCACTTTTTCTTACCTTACCTTTGGCCGCCTGCGGCCTTGGCGAAACCCCGCAAAGGGATGAAACGCCCCCTGGCCCCGTAGAAAGCTTCATGATACTTTCCACTCCCGGCCAGACCACTATTGTAGATGACATACAGTTCGGTCAGGGCGTAAGCGTGAGCGTTGACGAAGTTTTCACCTCGGCCAAGGGCGAAAACTGCAAACGCGGCACAGTACTGGCCGGGCAAAAGGAAGCCGAAGTGGTAGTTCTTTGCCAGGACGGGCAGGGGCGCTGGATCATGGCTCCCAGAGTATGGGGCCAGGGCATCTCCAAGCCATAATTTCAGCGGGGCGCTGCCCCGTAACCATTGCAGGCGCGCGGCGCGGCTTGGCCGCGAAACCGCGCGTCTCATCCTTTGGAATATCATGCTGCAAAAAAACTATTTTTTCGTCATTCTGGCCCTGTTGACCCTTTGCGGCGCAGCGCAGGCCGAAGACAATGTGCGGCCTTACGCGGCCAATCTTTTTCAGGGCAATTTTGCCCAAAGCAAAGAAGGTTCGGTAATCGCCCCCGGCGACCGCGTGGTGGTGCGTTTGTGGGGCGGCGACCTTAATGTGGACCGCACCCTCACCGTGGGCCCGGACGGGCACATGAACCTGCCTGAAGTAGGCGACATGCCCGTGGCCGGGCTTGCCTACGACAAACTGATCGACGCGCTGCGCAGCAAGCTGGCCGCCAACGGCCACCCCAACGCGCAGATCTACGCCGCCCCTCTGGATGCCCGCCCCGTGGCCATTTTTGTAACTGGCGGTGTGACACGCCCCGGAAGCTACACTGGCGGCCCCAATGACCCTCTGCTGAGTTTTCTGGACAAGGCAGGCGGCCTTGACCCTGTGCGCGGGAGTTACCGCGACATACACCTTATGCGCGACGGCAAGTCAGTAGCGAACCTTGATCTCTACCCCTTTGCCCGCAAAGGCGTACTGCCCGCAGTGCGCTTGCAGGACGGCGACACGCTGGTGGTGGGCGAAAAGGGCCCCACGATTACCGCCACTGGCACCGTGCGCAATTCAGCTCTTTTTGAATTTCCCAAAAATCAGGCAACGGGCGCGGCTTTGATTGAACTGGCCGACCCTGAGGGCCGCACCTCACATATCGCCCTCAACGGCACTCGCAACGGCGCACCTTACAGCACCTATCTGCCCCTCAAGGATCTGCGCAACCTGCGCCTTGAAGACGGCGATAAAATACAGTTTATCGCTGACGCGTCCGGCAACACCATAATGATTGAAGTGCAGGGCGCTGTACGCGGTGCTTCGCGCTTTCCCGTTCGTCAGGGCGCACGCCTGCGCGACGTGAAGAACTTCATTGCCGTGGAGCCCGAACGCGCCAATCTTGATGCGATGTACATCAAGCGTAAAAGCGTTGCCGCCCGTCAGAAAAAAGCCATAGCCGACTCATTGCGCCGCCTGGAAGAAACAGCCCTCACCGCCTCTTCGGCCAGTACTGAAGAGGCGCAGATTCGCGCCAAGGAAGCCGAAATGGTTTCCAAATTTGTGGAACGCGCCAAGGCAGTGGAACCCGAAGGCGTGGTTGTTCTGGACGGCGGAACCAACAAGGCCGACCTGAGCCTGGAAGAAGGCGATATTATCGTCATTCCCACCAAGAGCGATGTCGTTCTGGTAAGCGGTGAAGTTATGGTGCCTCAGGCCATGCTTTGGGCCAAAAAGAAAGATTCCAGCGACTATATCAAGGGCGCGGGCGGCCTGACCAACCGCGCAGACAGCGACAAAATTCTGGTAATGCACCAGAACGGTTCTGTAACGCAGGGCGGTGACGACATCATGCCCGGCGACCAGATACTTGTGCTGCCGAAGGTGGAATCCAAAAACATGCAAGCCATCAAGGATATATCTCAGGTGCTCATGCAGGTGGCGGTATCTGCCCGAGTACTGCTGGGGCTGCCTTCGCTGTAAAAAATCCTACCCACATCACATTTAATGTAAAAAAGCCCGTTTCCGGGCTTTTTTACATTGTTGCCTGCGCAACAAACAGAGCTGGGCAAAGCCAAACTTGATGATGTGCATTTTATCGCTTTTTGTGTATACTGACTTCAAACGCGCCATAATCGGCACGGGTACTTGGTGTCGATTTTCTCCAATAATGGAAGGATATATGGATCAGGCCCTGAAAAACTGTGACCTTTTCGCCCATATGAGCTCGGATGACGCCAGGTTATGCCTGGGGTGCAGCGGAGCTGTGGAGGAAAAATACGGCAAGGGAGGCATGGTTTTTTGCGAGACTGATTCTCCAAACCGGCTGTTTGTTCTGCTGGAAGGGTCTGTCACGGTTGGACGTGACGGTGCAGATGGCAGGCGTGCGGTCATGGCCCGCATTGATCGGCCCGGCGACCTCTTCGGTGAGGTGTATGTTTTTCTGGACCAATCCACCTACGGCTGTAGCGTGCAGGCTGAAAGCCCGGTACGCGTTCTGGCCATACCCGCCAAATTCTTTTATTCCACCTGCGAAAAGCGTTGTGCCATGCACGCGCAGATCATCCGCAACATGCTTTCTGTCTTCGCGCGCAAAGCCTTTTTTTTGACCCGCCGGGTGTCGTTGCTCTCATCAGGCAGCCTGCGCCGCAAAATCGCCGCACTGCTGCTTGAACATCGAGCCCCTGACGGTTCGCTGGTTCTAGGCATGAACCGCGAACAGATGGCGGATTTTCTGGGAGTAACGCGCCCCTCGCTCTCGCGCGAGCTGGCTGCCATGCGCGACGAGGGTTTGCTGGACATACACGGAAAAACCATCGCCCTGCCCCACCCTGAACGGCTAAAAGAATTTTACGATTATTTTGTTCCGTAACATTTGTTACGGACGCAGTTACTCCCCCTTGCTATACAGGAATCGTCAAAGCCAAGGAGGACCCCATGCAACACTTCCTCAGAAATCTCGATTACGCCACCGCTCTGCCCCTTGCAGCGCAGGTGGAGTACCAGCCCGGCCAGATAGCCAGCAAGACGCTTGTTCAAAATTCTGCTGTGGGGATGACGCTCTTCGCTTTTGACAAGGGAGAGGAAATCAGCGCCCACACCTCCACGGGCGATGCCTTTGTACTGGCCCTGGATGGTCAGGCTCAGGTCAGCATCAGCGGGCAAGCCACCCTCATCAAGGCGGGTGAAGCCATCGTGATGCCCTCCGGGCAGCCCCACTCTGTCAGTGCGCTGGAGCGCTTCAAGATGTTGCTGGTTGTCATTTTTCCCTCTGAAATTCAATAG
>NZ_JASGDK010000064.1:0-63653 GCF_047607245.1 Desulfovibrio sp. | reverse complement strand
GTCAATGGCCAGGGTTCCGGGCTTGGCGCGGGCTATGCCCTTTTCAAAGTCGCCCTGGTGACCGAACTTGGAGTAGATGGAAACAACGTCCAGGCCCATTTCCTTTTCAATAACGTGCGCCCAGTGCCACAGCTTGGAACCGCCGGGCCACAGGCAGACCTTGATGCCCTTGAGCCGTTTGGCGTACCAGTCCAGTTCGGGCTTCCAGCGGGCGGTTTCTGCATCAATAATGGCCTGAGCTTCTTTTTCCAGTCCGAAGAAAAGACCGATTTTGAGCAGGGATTCACTGAGCATCTCAAAGCCGAAACCGTCGATGTCCAATCGGGGGATACCGTAGCGGGTCCGCAGTTCGTTGCAGATGTACTCAGCCGAGCGGGCACATTCCAGCACGTTGAGCTGGGCTTTGTGCATGCCGCGCAGGTCGTCGTAACGGCCGTTGCCTGTGAAGACCGAAAGCACCTGTATGCCCATGCGGCGGAAGTAGTCGCACATGACTTCCACATCGCCCTGGATGTTATAGTCGCCCACATAGTTGATAACGTAGCGGCTGGTGATTTCCGGCTCATAGGTGCCGACTTTCTGGTTGATCCAGGCGATGTTGATCTTGTGGTGCCCGCCAGACTGGCTTGGGCCAGCGAAACCGGGCGAGTTGCACACAAAGATGTCTACATCGGGCATTTCTTCCATAATTTCCTGGGCCAGGGCGTTGATATCGTCGCCGATAAGGGCCGAGGCGCAGGTCTGGTAGATGGTCATGCGCTTGATGTGCGGAAATGCCTTGAAGGCTTCAACAATACTGTTGCGCAACTGGTCTTCGGCGCCGAAGACCACGTGTTTTTCCTTCATGTCCGAAGCGAACGTATACTTGAGCTGAAAGTTGCCGTCGTCGCTGATGTACCGTTTGGTCTGCCACGTGTCATAGGTGCATCCCACGGGGCCGTGGCAGAGGTGAATAACGTCCTTCATGGGTGTGCCGATAACGTGCTTGGCTCCGCAAAAGGCGCATCCGCGTTCGGAAATGGTCCCGGGAATGGTGTTCAGATAGCCCAGCGGCAGGCAGGTAGACAGGTCGTCGTTCTCGCCTTTGACCACGGCGTGCATCTTGCGCTCAGGTATGCATTCACTGCATTTGAATAGATGGTATGGCATGGGATGTTCCTTGCTGTGAGCTTTACAGGATGGCGGCTTGTCCCGTTTCGCCTGTGCGAACCCGCAGAGCGTCTTCCACAGGGCAAACGATGACCTTGCCGTCGCCGATGTCCCCAGTCTGGTTTATCTTGATAATGGTGTTTACGACCTTGCTGAGCATTTCTACGGGAACCACAATGGAGAGCAGTCTTTTAGGCACATAGGGCATGCCTTTGAAGCTGCCCAGCCCGCGCACTATGGGGCTGATTTCCACTGCGACCTCGTTGGCGATTCCCTTTTGCTTGCCGCGCCCGAAAACAGCTACGACGCTCATGCTCGGGAAACCCAGGCGGTCTAAAGCCCGCTTTGTGGCAGTGACCTTGTTGGGCCGTATGATGGCGATTATCTCCTTCATGTGGCCTCCTAGACGCCTTCCTGGCCGGTCCGGATGGTGAAGACAGTTTCAACGGGGGAGACAAAAACCTTGCCGTCACCAAAGTTGCCTGTCTTGGCCTGCTTCTGCACCACCTCGAGCACCTGTGGAACATGCTCGTCCTCTACCACAAGCATAAGCAGATTCTTGGGCAGTTCATCGTAGTGCACATTGCCGCTGTCTATGCCTTTCTGCTTGCCGCGGCCGAATGCCTGAATCTTGGTCAGGGCCACAAAGCCTGAAGCGGCAAGGGCATCCACCACAAGTTCCGTGCTCTCTGGTCGTATGACAGCTCGTACCATTTTCATGTGGCGCTCCTTTATAGAATTTTGCGCTTGAGATAGTCGCTTTACGGCGAGCAAAGCCCGTCTGCGCCTATTTCGTGGCGAGGATTTGTACGTCAATCCTCGCAGAACAATTGACTCATTTCATTCGTAAATTGCTCTGGAGCTAGTCGGTGATGCCGTACTTCACGACCATGGCCTCAAGCTGGTCCATAGTCAGGGGCTGCGGGATGACAAAGTTTTTGTTGTTGATGATTTTTTCACCCAGCATGCTGTATTCCTGGGCCTGATTAGCTGCATCGTCGAATTCAGTGACGGTTTTCTTGTTGAATTCCGCCTTTTGCACAATATTGTCGCGGGGGACGAAGTGGATCATCTGCGTGCCGATGGATGCGGTGAATTCTTCAAGAAACTCTTGCTCCTTATCCACGTTTCTGCTGTTGCAGATGATGCCGCCAAGGCGCACGCCGCTCTGCTTGGCATATTTGAGAAGCCCTTTGCAGATGTTGTTGGCGGCGTAGATGGCCATCATTTCGCCTGAAGCCACGATGTAGACTTCTTGGGCCTTACCGTCACGGATGGGCATGGCGAAACCGCCGCACACCACGTCACCCAGAACGTCAAAGAACACGAAGTCCAGGTCGTCAGTGTAGGCCCCCTGATTTTCCATAAGGTCAATAGCCGTGATGACGCCGCGTCCTGCACAGCCAACGCCGGGTTCGGGGCCGCCGGATTCCACGCAGAGGATGTCCTTGAAGCCCTTCTTCACAACCTTGTCCAGGGTAACTTTTTCGGCACCCAGGGCACGCAGGGTGTCCATAAGTGTTTCCTGCGGCTTACCGCCAAGAATGAGGCGGGTGGAGTCTGCCTTGGGGTCGCAGCCGTGGATGAAGATTTTCTTGTCGTGAAAATGGGCCATAGCGGCCGCCGTGTTCTGAGTGGTGGTGGACTTGCCAATGCCGCCCTTGCCGTAAATAGCGATTTTACGAGGCATAAGCGTTCTCCCGCCGGATTCCGGCTGTTTGAGGCAGGGGCCAGGTTTGGCCCTGTCATTGTTTGCAACGGTGATTGCATTGGGTGTGCCAGACGTATTTATTATTAATAACTATCTAAATTTATTATATTTTTTTATAAAATGTCCGTGCCTGTGTGTACTGATGAGTACACATCACTTAAATTCGTACATAGTTGTACATTTTGTATGAAAAGCAATAAATTATAGTAAGTTATGAGATCACTATTTTTTGTGAAAACGCTATTTTATCGTTGAGCTTTTCTTTTAACTAGCTAGAATATAAATATGTTTTTTAGTAGCAGTTTATCGTGATCAAAACGTGGACGTGGCTATTTGTGCACCAAGGTACACATTCTCTGTGTGTGGCGCTGACAGGCAGGGCAGGGGAGGTGAAAAAAGTTATTTTACGGCAGGTGAGTCAGGTAAAAAGCGAGTTTTTCTGAAGTTTGCTTGGTAGCGCACGTTTTTTGCAATTCTGCTTGTCAGGCAATGCAGGATGGCCGGGGTAATATCCGCTATTGGCAGGAAAGGCTCTGGCCTTATGGATCTACAGACAAAAGCAGGAGGCTTTATGACCACGTTGCTCGATGGAGGCAGAATTGCAGTCTTTATGAATGGAACCGGAGAGCTTGCGGCTCCGCCCACTGCCAGTGTTGTGTCTGTGTATGCCAGGAGTGAAGGTGGATGGCAGCCAGAGACCGAAATCGCTTTTGGCCTGTCGGGGCAAGAAAGTATTGGCGGCCTGCGCGAAAAACTGGACGATCTCATCCAGACATTAGGTGCTTGCCGCATACTAGTGGGCACGGACGACAATGGAGCCCTCTATGGCATGCTGGATGCCCTTGGCTTCAATATCTGCATTATGGACCGATTTGACGCACTTGCACTTGAAGCCGTGCGCGGCAGTGTTTTGAATGCCTTGCGCAACCCTGCCGCACCTTCTTCGCGCCCAGCTGCCAGTACGCCGCGCGAAATAGCGCCAGGCCGTTTTTTTCTCGATATGGTTGAGGCCAAAGAGGCTGATCCCCTGTTCACCTCACGGGAAGCTATACTGGTATTCTTTGAAAAAAAGCCATTTATTCAGTTGCAGGTGCGGTGCGATCATCCGCCACGTTGGCTGGACAGCTTTGCGCTGCTGACAGGGCTTGAGACCAGAAAGGAAATTCTGGAGTCTGGCCTCACCCTGCTTACCATAAACCATCCGGAAGGGCGGGATCACGCCACACTCACGGGGCAAAAATGGTTTGACGCGGGGGGCTGTTCTTGTGGATAAGGAGGATGTAAATTACAGCCTGCGAGGGAAATATGAAACACTGCGTCGCCGTGCGGCATGTGGCTTTTGAACATCTGGGCGTTTTTGAGCAACCTCTGAAAGAAGCCGGGTATGACGTAACCTACGTGCAGGCGGGGGTTACGCCTTTGACTGTTGACCTGTGGGATGATGCGGATCTGGCCGTAGTGTTGGGCGGCCCTATAGGCGTGGGCGAAGAAGACATTTACCCATTTTTGCTGGACGAAAGGGCAATGGTGGCGGAGCGGCTGGCCTCTGGCAGGCCCTTGCTGGGTATTTGCCTCGGAGCGCAGCTTATGGCCGCTGCCCTTGGCGCACGCGTGTACGCCGGGCCAAGCAAGGAAATAGGATGGGGACGCGTGGAGGTGAATTCTGCAGGATTGCAAGGTCCCTTGGCAGAACTTGCGGGCGCGCCCGTTCTTCACTGGCACGGGGACACCTTTGATATACCGCCCGGGTGTGAATTGCTGGCATCAACGCTGCTGACGCCACATCAGGCTTTTTCCCGCGGACGCGGGCAGCTTGCCCTGCAGTTTCATGCGGAAATGGACGCCAGTCTTATGGATACATGGCTTATAGGGCATTGTTGCGAATTGGCCGTGACCAAGAATGACCCCCGCGCCATACGTGCGGATGCGGTTCGGCTTGGCGACGCGGCGCGTATGGCAGGGCAGAAATTCATGCGGCGCTGGTTGGCAGAAGAGGTTGCGTGAGGGCACAATCCTCTAAGGTAAAATAGATCAGCCGCGTGCCATGCGTGTATTTACGACTCCGCTTGTCAGCCCGAGCAAAAGGCCGCTCCATTTGTTCCTGCGGTTAAGCGGAGAAGTAAGTACTTTGAAATTGGGGACTGCTCTATTGGGGCAGCGCATTGGCAACACGTAAATTGAGGCATACAAACCGGCAACAAGCCTTGCGTTCTGCATCAAGGCAGGAGACTGCTGACAAGCAATATTCTGTCAGCAATTTAGCGATCCAGTTTGAACACAACGGGAATTTCCACAACACACATGACGGGTTTGCCCCCTGCCTTGCCGGGGGCGAAACGCCAGCGCTTGACAGCGGCCAAGGTTTCTTCTGCAAAAAGATGGCTTTCGCCTTTGGAAAGTACAACAGCGCGCAGTACGCGTCCCGACGGGTCAATAACAGCGCGAACCGTGACTATTGCCTCTATGCGGGCCTGTTTGGCGCTGTCTGGATAGTTGGGTTTCACGCGTTGTATGACAGCCGGGGGCACGTCCCAATCGTTGATGCCATACACCGAGCCCTTTCCTTGGCCCCGGCCCCGCTCCATACCCATCCCGCCGCCGCTGCCGCCGCCCTGACCTCCGTCGTTTCTGCCGCTGCCCTGAGCTTGAGCCGCAGTGCCCGCCGATTCGGCCTCATTGCTTTGCTGCGATTCACTGCCTTGAGATGGCGGTGCAGCCCGTGAGGGCTGATCCTCGGCTGGTTTGTTTTTCTTCTGCCTGTCTTTTGGTGTTTGCTCTTCTTTCTGCTTTTTGGGCTTGTTTTTTTCTTTAAGCACCAGATCAGGCTTTTCGACCTTTTCCTTTATCTGAGTTTCTTCTTTTTCTGGTTTCTTCTGTTCCTGCAGAGGCATTTTGTTTTCTTTGGCCGCAGTGGCGTTGGGGTCAGTGCCGTTGGTGTTGGACATCCTGCATTTACCTGTCGTCGCGGTGCCCATATCCATACCCACCAGCGAAACCTGCATGGATGATTCTCCGCCACCTGATGCCTGCATTGGAATGCCCCAAAGAGCTCCCAGCAGACAGGCGTGCATTCCCACAGAAAACAGCAAGTTTTTTTTATGTGCCTTGGGGCGTTTTGATAAGATATGCCGGGCATGCGCGGTCATTCGCCTGCGCCGTGTGGAGGCCGTGTATTTTCCGGCAGTGGTTTTATCTTGCTCTGCTGGCGCAAGCTGGTGTTCAAACTCCCCCGGCATGGCCGCATCAAGCAGGTCGCGCATCTGCGTGGAGCGAGGCGTGGCAAAGACTTCGCGCACGGGGCCCTGTTCCACGCATTTTCCTTTGTCCAACACAAGTACACGCTGGCAGAACCCTTTTACCAGGGCCAGGTCATGGCTGATGTATATGAAAGCCATGCCGTAGCGGGTCTGAAGGTCTCGCAGCAGTTCAATGATCTGAAATTGCAGCGCCCTGTCCAGCGATGACGTGGGTTCATCAAGCAACAGCACTTCGGGGCGCAGGGCCAGAGCCCGCGCAATGGCGACTCGTTGCCGCTCACCGCCAGAAAGCTCGTGCGGAAAGCGCCCGGCATAGGCTGGTGAAAGGCCCACATCCACCAGAGCCTCGCGCACGCGCCCGTCGCGTTGTTCAGCCGGGATGGCATGCACCCGCAAACCTTCTTCTACAAGATCTCGGACGCACATGCGCGGATTGAGCGAAAGAAAGGGATTTTGCAGCACAATCTGGATGTTGCTGCGCAGGGGTGCCATTTCCGCATGGTTCAGGCTCTGGATGTCGCGGCCCATAAAGTTGATATGGCCACTGCTGGCTATAAGCCGCAACACAGCCAGAGCCAGGGTGGATTTTCCCGATCCGCTTTCACCTACCACCCCCAGACATTCGCCAGGCCACAGGGTGAAGTCTATGCCGTCAAGGGCGGTGAAGGGTTCCGGCGTGCGTTGAAAAAGCCGTGTCTTGGGCCGGGGAAAGCTCACGCGCAAGTCTTTGACCGTCATTACAGGCTCTGCCTGATCAGATAAAACAGGGCGCGCCCAGTCGTCGTTTCCGGCACGAAGGAGCGAGCGTGTGTACTCATGCTGCGGATTGGTGAACAGGGTGGACGAAGATTCAATAATCCTGCCGTGCCGCATAACATGCACAATATCGGCAAAGCGCCGCACCATGCCGAGATCGTGGCTGATAAGCAGCAGGCTCATGCCGAGTTCTTTGCGCAGGTCTTCCAGCAGGCGCAAAATGGCTTGTTGTACCGTGGCGTCCAGCGCCGTTGTCGGTTCGTCGGCAATGAGCAGGTCAGGATCGTTGGCGGCAGCCAGTGCCAGCATTATACGCTGGCGTTGTCCCCCGGACAGTTCGTGGGGGTAAGCTTTGTAACGCTCTTCAGGACGGTCCAGACGCACCAGATCAAACAGGTCCAGCACACGAGATTGCAGTTGCGCCTCCGTCAGACCCTTGTGAACGCGCAGGCATTCGGCAATCTGGTCGCCCACCCGGTGCAGGGGATTCAGGGCGGCCAGCGGATCCTGAAAAACCATGCCTATTTTCTGGCCGCGCAAGGCGACAACGTCTTTTTCCGGCAGGGTGGTAATATCAGTGCCGTTAAAGAGTATCTGGCCGCTCTGTATAAATGCCCCACGCGGCAGCAGGCGCACAATTGAACGCGAAGTAAGCGTTTTGCCCGCGCCGCTTTCTCCCACCAGGGCCACACACTGCCCCTTGTCAACGCTGAAAGAGACATCGCGCACCACGCATTGATTCTCGGGCGCGCCGGATGCCTCAGCACGCTTATCCGCGCAAGCAAAGGCCACATGCAGATTCTGAACATCCAGAAGTTTCATGCCCGTTCCTCCCACTGGCCGCTATTGCTGAGGAAAACCCGCGGGTCAAAGGCGTCACGCAGCCCTTCGCCGATGAAGACCAGGCTGGTCAGCATGCCCGCCAGGGTAAAAAAGGCTGAAAAACCTATCCAGGGCGCGAACAGATTGTTTTTGCCCTGCACAACCAGCTCACCAAGCGAGGGATATTCCGGCGGCAGACCAAACCCCAGAAAATCCAGTGAGGTCAGGGTTACAATGGAAGAGTTTACCAGAAAGGGCAGTATGGAAATGAGCGCAACCACGGCGTTGGGCAGCACATGTCGCAGCATGATGCCCCTGTCGGGCACGCCCAGTGCACGGGCGGCCCGCACGTATTCCATATTGCGGGCCCGCAGGCTTTCCGCGCGCACCACGCCCACAACACGCATCCAGCTGAAAGCCAGCATCAGGGCCAGCAGCGCCCAAAAGCCCATAGTTATGACGCTGGAAATAATGATGATGAGATAGAGCACCGGTATGCCGGACCATATCTCCATAAAGCGCTGAAACAGCAGGTCCGCCAAACCGCCATAGTAACCCTGCACAACCCCGGCGAGCATGCCCACGACACAGCCGAAAAAGGAAAGGCACAGGCCAAACAGCACAGAAAGACGAAATCCATACAAAAGCCGGGCCAGTATGTCGCGCCCCTGATCATCCGTGCCCAGCCAGTTTTCAGCGCTGGGCGGCGCAGGAAAGGTAACGCCTTCGCGCTGTGAAATTGTGCCGAAGGAATAACGGATGGGCGGCCAGACAGCCCAGCCGTGTTTAGCTATGGACGTGGCGATAACGGGGTCGCTGTAGTCAGCAAGGATGGGCAGATCGCCCCCGAGAGTGCGCTCGTCCAGATTCTGAAAAATGGGAAAATACAGCTTGTGCTGGTAACTCACCACCAGCGGTTTGTCGTTAGCCAGAAATTCCGCGCACAAGCTGAGTGAAAAGCACAGACTGAAAAGGCAGAAAAAGCAGAAGGCGCGGCGGTTGCCCTTAAAAGTCTGCCATCGGCGGCGCGTAACGGGATTCATGCCTTGCTCCTTCCGGCAAAGTCGATGCGGGGATCAACTTTTGTCATGGTCAGGTCTCCAATGATGGATGTGACCAGACCAATGAGAGTGAAGATATACAGCGTGGCGAACATGACGGGATAATCCCTCTGCATGGCAGCTTCAAAGCCGAGCAGCCCCAGACCGTTAAGAGAAAATATGGTCTCGATGAGCAGGGACCCGGCAAAAAACATGCGCACAAATGTTCCCGGCAATCCGGCAATGACAATGAGCATGGCATTGCGGAACACATGTCCGTACAGCACGGAGCGCTCACTCAAACCCTTGGAGCGGGCCGTTTCCACATACTGCTTGCTCAGTTCGTCCAGAAAGGAGTTGCGGGTAAGCATGGTCAGCGCGGCAAACCCGCCAATAGTCATAGATATGACGGGCAGAACCATGTGGTGCATGTAATCGAGCGCCTGCTGCCAGAAGGGCATGCTTTCGTACCCCAGCGAGTGCAGCCCCCGCAGAGGGAATATCTGCCAGTATGACCCGCCCGCGAACAGCACGATAAGCAGCACTGCGAAAAGAAACCCCGGAATGGCGCTGGCCGTCACCAGCACAGCCCCGGTGGCAAAGTCAAAGGTGCTGCCCCTGCGCACGGCACGCGCTATGCCCAGAGGAATGGACACCATATAAATCAGCAGGGTGCTCCACACGCCGATGCTGATGGATACGGGCAATGAGTTGACAATCAGGTCAGAAACCCGGTCAGCCTTGAACAGGCTCTTGCCGAAGTCAAAGCAGAGAAAATCGCGCAGCATGTCCACATAGCGGGTAAGAATGGGCTTGTCGAAGCCATAGAGCTTGCTCACAGCCTCAAGGGTTTTGGGATTGAGCCCACGCGCGCCGGAGTACAGCCCCTCTCCCTCGATGGATGCTGTCATATCAGGCCCGGCGCTGCCTACACGCTCCATAAAGGCGCTGCCGCTGCCCTCCAGCGTGGCGATGAACTGCTCCACCGGGCCACCGGGCGCAGTCTGCACCATAAAAAAATTGATGGTCAGAATGCCAAGCAGCGTGGGCAACACAAGCAAAAGACGTCGCAGGGTATAGCGCAGCATCAGCGTTCCTCCCTGGCAGCAGGTGTGGCGTCTGCCCGTGCTGGCACAGCCGGGGGTGTTGTATGCCAGGCCATAATATCAACGCCTGTTGTACCCATGCCGGGAGGCGGAGTGATGCGGTTTTTCCACCACGCTACCCGCATGTCACGGCTGTACCAGGCAGGGATAACGTAACAGCCATGTTGCAGCAGCCTGTCCAGCAAAGCTGCGCGGGCATAGAGATCCTGCTTTGCAGGAGCCGCCACCAGTTCTTCCACCAGTTCGTCGAGCACAGGATCCTGAATACCCGCATAATTGCGTGAACCCCGTGTTTTTGCGGCAGTTGAAGACCAGTAGTTTCGCTGTTCATTGCCGGGGTTGGAGGACTGGCGCACCGTACTGTGGATCAGGTCAAAGTCGAAAGCGCGCATGCGGCTCACATACTGGGTTTGGTCCACAAGGCGCACGTTCAGCGTGATGCCCACTCTTTTCAGGCTGTTGCGAAACGGAATATAAACGCGTTGCAATGAAGGGGAGTTGGTCAGAATGGTCAGAACCATAGGTTGTCCCTGTTCATTGACCATTACCCCGTCCTGTACGCGCCATCCGGCCTGTCCAAAGAGTTCCAAAGCCGCGCGCAGCCTGTCGCGCACGGTAGCCTGCCCACCTGTGGGTTGTTCGGGCAGCGGGCCAAAGACTGCGGGGTCAAGTTTGTCGCGCCAGCGTTCCATAAGTTTCAATTCTTCTGCTGAGGGCAGCGATTCGGCGGCAAAAGGGGAGTTGGTAAAGAAGCTGTTGAAGCGCGTATGGGAATTGTAAAAGAAGGCGCTGTTCATCCAGTCGAAATCAAACAGCAAGGTCAGGGCGCGGCGAACGCGCATGTCGGCCAGAACAGGACGGCGAGTGTTCATGAAAATGCCGCCCATACCCATAGGCCGTATATATTCCTGGGGCAGGCGTGTGATGCGTCCGTCGCGCACTGCGGGCACGTTGTAGGCGTTGGTCCAGTCCTTGATGTTGTTTTCGTTGTAAAAATCTACTTCTCCGGCAAAGAAGGCCTCGCGGGCGATGGCGGCGTCGCGATAATAGTCCACCTGAACGGAGTCAAAATTGTAGCGGCCACGGTTGACGTCCAAGTCTGCTCCCCACCAGTCTTTGCGGCGTTCATAGATGAGGCGCGACCCCATCGTGCTGCTGACAAGGTGATAGGGGCCGCTGCCGGGCATGGCCTCGGTTTGCGGATCGCCCAGATTGCGGCCTTGCCACCAGTGGGAGGGCAGCACGGCCATCTGGCAGACAATAAGTGGCAATTCTCTGCTGGTGCCGGAGGCAAAGCGGAACAGCACCTCGTGCTCGCCAAGTTCTTCAACGCTCTCTACCTGATCATAGTATGCGCGGTATATGGGGGAAGCTTCTTTAATAAGCGCGTTAAAGGTGTAGAGCACATCCTTGGCAGTCACGGGCATGCCGTCGGCAAACCGGGCCTGCGGGCGCAACTTCACTCGCAGGGAAGTGCGGTCGGGCGCAAGGTCAAAGCTTTCTGCCAACAGGCCGCGCATGATGAAATCCTGTGTGCCGCGCTGCTCTGTTCCCAGTGTTTCGTAAGTAATGGCTATCTGGGACGCACTGACCCCGCGCGGGCTGAAAGCGTTAAAGCTGTCAAAGCTGCCGATGGCACTGAGGCGGAGCTTGCCGCCCTTGGGCGCATCTTGATTCACGTGGGCGAAAGGACCGTCTGCTTCAGTTTCTGATGTGTCGTCCCAAAGGCCCAGCACGGCCTTTGGGGCTGCCTGAACGTGTGGGGGAAGAGCGGCAGCAAGCAGGCTCACTAATAGCCAGACGAGCATTGCAGTCAGCCTTATTTCCAGCGGACGGCCCCCAAGAAATGGGCGCGAACCAGAATCGCATGATATTATTTGCCTGCGCATGCCGCTTGTTCCCCCACAAAAAAACTAGAATGTGTACTTTATGCCAGCGTAGAACTGGCGTCCCAATGAGTAGGAGCCCTGTGTCGTTTCTGTGGTACTGATGTTTGAAAGGTTTTTTCTGTCCATCAGGTTCAGGGCTTCCAGTTCCAGAGTAAGGGTGTGGTTTTTGTACTTTATGGCGTCGACGCTCAACTTGGTGTCAACATTGAGCATGTCTTCCTGATACCCTTCTTTGTAAGCATTGAGGTACATGCCGGAAGGGCCAAGCTGTGTGTTTTTATTGGCCACATCGCTAAAGATGCGCTTGCCGCCTTGTTCCCACCGCAACACCCCCATAAAGCGAACGCGGTCTTCCCAGAAATAAGAATTCTGCGTGTAGGTTATTACCCAGGGAGAGTTGAAGTTATTGGCTGGCAAACTTGAGGCGCTGGTCATCACGCCGTTATAAAGAACGTAGTCAGGATCAAATTTTATTGTGTTGTCGACTTCGTCATAGGTTCTGCCGGTCCAATCGGTGTAATTGCCCTTGGTCTTGGACCATGTGGCGGAAAGTTCGCCCACATGCCTGCCCCAATCGCCGAAATCAAAAGTACGCTCTGCGGAAAGGGTAATACCTTTGTAGTCGGTCTTGCCCCGGTTGGAGTACTCGGAACTGCCTGTGGTCCCAATGGGTATGACTTTTATCTGATCCCGGTAATCGCGTTTGACAAAAACAGCTTTAAACAGGGTGTTCCATACTTCAGCGGAGGCCCCCGCAGTGTATTCGTCCGTATAGGGGGTTTTTAGATCACCAAGTTGTGAAAAGATGGGAGTGGTTGTTTTTAAGGCAACCCAGGGTTTGTTGTAAGCAGTTCGGCTGTATGAGGTGTTGCTCGTTGGGGCCATCAAGGCTTTCTGTACAACTTGCGTTCCATAATAACGGTTGTACCCGCCGAAGATATTGAAGCGGTCGTCGTCAAGGATATCCAGGTTGGCAAAAAAGCGGGGGGCAATATCAGTATTGTTGGTCAGTGAATCGCTAGAAACGCGAACGCCTGGACGAAGTGTGAGCCGTTCTATTTCAATGGAATCCTGCAAATAAAATGATGGGGAGAATATGTTTACATAGCGGTCACGGGCATCGTATTCCATCTTGTTTTTGGCAAACTGCTCTCCGGTAATGATGCCGTCTTCACGCGAACCAACAGCACTTGTATTCTTTGTGCCGACAAGGAATGACGTATAGGCGCCCCTGTTTGCCTCAAACATAGTTCTTTTCAGTTCAAAGCCTAGCGAAACCTGGTTGGAAAACAGTTCAGGCCCGTAGGCCTTCAAGTCCAGATCGCTTTTCCAGCTCAATTCCGTCTGGCGTTGCTTGTAGTTGCCCATGCCGCCTTCAGTGGCCATCTTGCCATTAAAGGTCTTGTCACTCATGGACCCGAAATTTCCCCAGTTATAGAGCTTGTCTTTATCGTTGAGACGGGAAAGGTCTGATTTACTGTAGGAAATATCATTGCCCCATCGGCCGATGGGCGTGTCGTAGTAGCTGTTAATTATCAAATTGATGCCGCCGCCATCCACGCTGAACTTTCCACCGTCAAAGTATTTTTCGCTGTATCTGGTGGATTTGTATGGCGCATAGATGGCAGCCAGACTGAGAAACAACGGGCTGCTCTTGGGCGTGTTTATCTTGGCCATAAAGTTCTGGTTCACCCGGCGCTCTGTAACGGAAGCGTCATTGGGAATAAGCGTCAGGGGAATGATGGAGGTCATGTTGGTGTAGGTCAGCATAAGCCCAAGCCCGTCTTCCCACAGTGGACCTTCCAGGCGGAACGAACTGTTGTACTTGTAAAACTCGGGCTGATAGTCCCCCCCGGCGCGGGCCGGGCCTTCTGTCAGTTTTTTATCCGCCTCAGTATAGTGAAAATTTGTCCAGTCGCTGCTGGTGTAGCGTAAAGAGGCCATGCCATGCCACGCATCAGTGGCGGCATCACGAAGCTTGGCATCAATAACGCCGCCGAGAAAACTGCCGTATTTGGCGGGCACGTTTTCTGTGTATACTTTAACTTCCTTAAGGATATCCGGATCAATAATAAGAGCCTGCGAATCGCCGCTGGGGATACCGCCGTTGTCAACGTTGTCGTATCCGCCGGGATTGATGCGGCTGTTGTTGCTCATGCCGTTGATCATGAAATTGTTTTCATTGTGCTTGGCGCCGCGAATGGAAATTTTGGGCGGCGTGATTTCGCCGCCAAGCATACCGCTGCGGGAAGATGAATCGAATTGTACACTGGACTGGCCGCGCAACAGGTCAGTGACGGTATTGGTACCCGTAGGCGTCATTTCAATGGTGTTCTGGTTGATGACAATTTCACCGGGTTGCTCAGCTATTCCGCGTACTTCAACGCCTTCGACCACGTGTACCTTGTTGGTCGTGTCTGTACCCGGCGCTTTCTTGTGCTCTGCTTTTTCCTTTTCAGCAGTTCCGTCAGCATCTCCGCTTCCGGCGCGTAGGGCCTCTTCAACAGCAGCGTTGGTGGCTGCGTCCATTTCTGCCGCCAATGCCATTCCACCATAGGGCACTGCCGTCAGTGACAAACTCAGGGAAAGGCAAAAGAGAATCCCCCTTTTTATAGAAAGAAAATGCAATTTCTTTTTCATCCAGACAAACCCCTTTCTTCCTTTGACATTAATTAAACGGATGGCCCCATTCGCCTTCGTTGCAAAGCAGCGCGGCGATCCATCCGTACGCGTGACACGCGTCGCCTTGACCTTTTATTCAACAGAACAGCATGGAGGTGATGGCCGCGTCAGCGGCCCCATGAGAAGAAGCATCAGCAAGGCAGGCAGGCCCAGCGTCAACGTAAGGATCACTTCTGGCCAGGTTCCGCGCAGTATGGAGACAAAGCTTTGCGTTGCCCGCGCTCGCCGCCTCACGGCCAAGAGTACAATGCTGCTCAGCACGCAGCCAGCCAGAGCCAACAGGGGATACTGGGCAGGCCGGACGTGCAGAACCGTGCCTGGAATATGCGGCTCAAACTGTACAATGGAAAAGGGCGTCAGCAGTGAAAGGCCACGTTGCAGGTTCTGCTGCCTGTCAAGAACGGCAGGAGGCGTGTCCAGATCAAGGTTGCGCAAGACGCGAAACTGGTTGTCAGTGGCCACCATAAAAGCCTGCCGCTGATTTTTAGGGCCCAGCCCCTTGACGGTTATGGTGGCGTCAAGCGGGGTTATCCACAGGGATATCGATTGCGAGTCTGGTTCATAGCTGACAGGAAGGCGCAAGGGGGCACTGTTTCGCAGGTTAAGATACAGCCCGTTGTCTGTGGCTATAACGCCAAGAAAATCGCTGTTTCTTTTTTCTTTGACGTCAATAAACAGGGGCTTGCCTGAAATCTTATGGCCTGTATTGAGGCAGAGAGGCTGCCCCTTGACCATACGCAACTGAAACAGCGCTCCGCTGGCGTCCACAAAGAACATGCCTTCATCATGCCCTTTATAGGGATCGGGATTGCTTGCCGCGGCCTGCAGAGGAAACTGCACGCCTGCATCATTCAGGGCGGCAGTGAAGTCTTTGCCCTTTGAAGTGTTTTCCTTGCCTGTAGCGCAATCGACAAAGCGCAGGGCATTGTCGTCGACCAGCATGATGTCCGGCGGCAGTTTGTAGGAAGAGGTTTCAGGTGCAGACTCCATCAGCACCTGCACACGGGACATAGGCAACATCACGGCGCGCGGGTTCACCCGGGCCCAGGCGTTTTCCTGTGCGTCCGTATAGGTGATGGTCTGCCCATCTATTTCCAGAGGAAAGCCACCCCATTTTTCAATATCCTTGGGAAAGGAAAAAGGTGTGGCCATGCGGCCCTCGCGCAGGCTCAGGCGTGTTCCGTCTTCACGTTTGAAGATGAAAAGAGACGATCCGGTTTCCCAGAGAACAAACTCTTTAAATACCGGGCTGTACATGCCGCTGACCTGATAATAATCGGCGCGCGTCGAACGCAGATAGGTTTGCGGCACAAACCAGGCCAGCACAAAAATTCCCATAAGCACAGGCGCAAGACGCAACCAGTAGATACGCATCATTCGCCCTCCTTAACGCGCAGGGCCGCGGCTCCGAGAGCCAGAGGCCAGGGCAGACATGCCAGTATGTAAAGACAGAGGCTGGAATCCATTGAGGCAAAGCCCCGGCCATTGATGAGCATGGTAATATAGCCAAACCCAATCAGGGCAATGACTATCTTGCGCTTGAAAGACGGGTCGGCAATGGCCGCAGCCGTGGCGCACCAGCTTACCGCGCCAGCCAGCCCCCAGGGCAGGATGGTGCGGAACATCGGCATGAGCATTTCAGGAGGAAAACCAAAATATCTGCCCGCCAGAATGAAAGCCAGCGAAGCGGCGCAAAACAGGGCCAGCATGACCCCCAGCCCGGTGACGATCTGCACGCCCAGCGAAAGGCAGGACGACACGGGCAAGTGAAACAGCAGGCGCAGCCGCTTGTTTGTGCTCTCCGGTATCAGCTGCACGGAAGCAAGCCATACGCCGCCCAAAACAAATGCCCATTGAAGCGAGTTGAAATATATAGTGTCCTTGGCGATAATGCCGTTCCACGTATCTATGGCCCCGTGCATTGCCAGTACGCCCTTGAGCGTGAGGCAATAGTCGGCCAGAGCAGCTCCCGCAAACATGAAGGGAACCCACAAAAAATAGCGGAGCTTGAGCCATTCCTTAAAAAACAGTGCCTTGATCATAGTGCTTCCGCTTCCTCGTTCAGTATCTGCCGGTCAGGCCTACAAAAGCGTCCTCAAAGGACATAGGCACAGGTGCGGGCGGGCCATCCAGATTGTTCACACCACGGCTTTCAAGAAAAAAGCGCATTTCTTCAGGCATGGCCCGGCTGTAGAGCATGAGGTGATCCACGCCCCGTTCCACGCGCAGCAGGGGGCCGTCATTGTCCTGCAGAGCTTCGCCAGCCTGTGAAAGGGGCACACGGTAGCAGAAAAACGAATGCATGAAGTTGTCATAGCGTTCGTTGGCCAGTACTGCGCCTTTATGGATGATAACCAGAGAATCCAGCAGGTTTTCCAGCTCCTGCACAACGTGCGACGTCAGCAGCACGGTTGTTCCGCGGCGGCGCACATGATCTTGCAAAAACTCCAGAAACAGCCGCCGATAGCCCACGTCCAGCCCCAGAGAATAGTCGTCGAGGATCATAAGCTCTGCCTGTTGGGCAAAGATGAGCCCCAAAGTAACCTGTGAGCGCTGCCCGCAGGAAAGACGTGTGATGCGCCTGTTGGCGGGCACGCCCATACGATTTACCAGGTCATAGTAAACCGTGCTGTCCCATTGCGGGTAGAAAGCGGCGTAAAACCGCTCTATTTCAGCAATGGTCATAAAGTTGTATTGTGTAAAACCTTCATGCAACAGACCAATCCGCGCGCGTACCTGCGGTGGAATGGAGTGGCTCGGGTGCCCCATGACGGAACACAGGCCGGAATCCGGTTGCATGAATCCCATCAATATGTTGATGCTGGTGCTTTTCCCCGCGCCATTCTTACCCAGCAGGCCCACAACCTCGCCGCGCCGTACGCTGAAATCAATGCCGTGCAGCACTTCAGTGCCGTGGTAGCTGTGTCGCAGGGCACGGCAGCAAACCATTTCTTCCATCAAAAGCTCTCCCCGGGAGCAGCGGCTTCCCCGCCACCCGACTGGGTGGACATCACGGTCCATGAAGCGGCAGGAGCCTGAAGCATCTCTCGCAGAGCGGCAGTGGCTTCCTCCGGCGTTACCTTGGCCAGTTCTTCACCGTTAGTGTTAGCCCACTGAAGAAAGGGCAGCCCCATATTCAATTCGGCTGTCAGCAAGCGCTGCCAGTACTGGGAGCTTGCCCGGCCGCTTTTCAAACTTGTGAGAAGCGGAGCCCTCAAGCGGTCCAGCTCGGTTGCGCCAATATCCCAGGGGGTGAGTTTTTCAAGGTACGCGGCCACGTCTCCAGACTGTGCGTTGTCGGTACCCACCTCTATTTGTAACAGCGCATAACCGTTTTCAGCAGGCATGTTGCGGTAGAAAGCCGAAGGGCTGTAGCTGGCTCCCATACGCTCCCGCAGGTCGCGGCGCAGCTTGTCACGCAGGGTAGCGGCGGCCAGTTGGCGGGCGGCCAGCACAGAGCGGTCGCCATCGGCAGGAAAGTCCAGACGCCACGCCTTGCGCAGTACCACCTGGTCCACAGTATCCGGCACCTTGACCAGCGCCTTGCCGCCAGCAGGGAAGGCCAGGGCCGCAGGGGCGTTGGTGCGGGGCGGCTGCACGGAATTCAGACCGCCAAAATAGCGTGCTGCCAGAGCAAGAGCCTGCGGCGGGTTCACATCGCCACTGATGACCACGCGGAGGGGGCCTTCCTTACGGGCATTGGCCACAAAGTCGCGCACATCTGCAAGGTTGAGCCCAGCGGTTTCTTCAGGCTCAAGCGAACGATAGCGCCGCGCGCCGCCGTAAAAAAATGCCTGACCATCGGTTTTGGCTACTTCGGCTACGGTTTCACGCTTTTTGCGCACCTGCGCCTCAAGTTTGCGCCGCGCCTTCTGCAATGCCGCCGCGTCCAGTTGCGGATCGGCAAACTGTGTCCAAGCTGCCTGAACAAGTAGTTCCAGGCGGCGCGAATCGCCATCAATGCTTATGGACGCGCCTTGCGCGCCAAAGTTTTCCTTCACCGTGCCGCCGATGGTTTCCACGATCTTTTGCGCATCCAGACGTGAAATCTTGCCGATCCCGCCTTCAGCCAGCACTGCCGTAGCTGTCTGCGCCAGGGCAATTTCGGCATCAGGTTGAGCCGCGTAGCCTGCCCCGTACAGAACCTGCACCGCAGCCTTGCCAGACTCAAAAGGCAGAGGCAGCACGTAAACTTCCGTTCCATCCCGCAGCTGCGCCTGATAAAGGCGCACATCTTGCTCGCCCGGCAGTGAAAGCACACGGCTTTCCATCGATGGTAAAGCCTTGGCGGGCGTTTCCTTGGGCACAGGCAGGTAAGGAAATGCCGGACTTTCGCGGCGGGTAACGGGGGCAAGTTCTCGCGCTGCGCCACGTTTCCAGGCCTGGAGAATTTCCTGCTGATCAGGGGGAACAGCAGCCCCGACAACAAGCGTGAGGTTATTGCCGCCCAGTACCTTGCGAGCAACGGCGTTGACGGTTTTGGCCTTAACGTCTTTGCGTAACTGTTCAAAAAGATTCAGGTCGGCAGCAGGCGATGTTTGCACGAAATCCGCGTTGGCCGTACGCACGAATTCGTCGGCCACGTCGGTATTGCTCATGCCGGAACGCTGCCCGACGCGGCGTGCGTAGGTCTTTTTCAGTGCGTCGAGAGCCTGGGCGATTTCCTGATCTGTAAACCCGTGCGTGGCCGCAAGGCGGGTTTCCTCGGCCAGGGCTTCAAGCGAATCACGCCAGCCGGAAGCATGCGTGTTCACGCCCAGCACTGCGGACGGGATGAGCCCTTGCCGCCAGCGATTCATAAAACGGCCACTGTTCCAGAGGGCGTCACGCTGGTCGCGCTCTTGCAAGCGGCGTTGCATGCAATATTCCACCACAGAGTCGGTAAGCTGTTCGAGCTGGTTTTTTTGAGAATCGCGCTGGTGCACGCGGGGAAAATGCAGAATGACGGAAACGTCTTCTCCGCTGATGGCCCGCTTTTCGCTGATGGCCCTGATTCCGTCCAGTTTGGGGTTGCCCCACGTCTGGGGCGCAGGGGCCGGGCCTGTATTTTTCATGTCGCCAAAAGCTTCTGCCACCAGGCGTTCCATTTCCGGCGCAGTAACGGAGCCAACGGCCACCAGAATCATGCGTTCAGGATGGTACCATTTGTGGTAAAAGGCAGACAGGCGTTCTGATGTGACGGCATTGAGGCATTCTTCAGTGCCGATGGGTTCGTTGACAAAGGCCGTGCCCGCATATAGCTCGGCTGTGCGCTGACGGCGGCTCTGCATGGCTTCATTGTCGCGATGGTTTTTTTCCGCCAGTATGACGCCCAGCTCTTCTTCTACTTCTTTGGGGTCGAACTGCATGCCGTCAGCGAAATCCCGCAGAATGGTAAGGCCCATGCTCAGGGTTTCTTTGTCTGTTCCGGCCAGATTCAATTTATAGACTGTTTCCGTCCAGGCGGTATGGGCATTGGTGTCGCCGCCAAAGCTCATGCCGTGCTTCTGGAAAAAGGGAACAAGCGAGCCAGGAGGAAAATTGCGCGTGCCGTTGAAGGCCATATGCTCCACATAGTGGGCGTACCCCAGCTCATCTTCCTTTTCCATAAGGGAACCGGCCTGCACATCAAGGTACAACGACACCCGCCCCTTGGGGTTGGCGTTGGGGATGACAGCATATCGAAAACCGTTGGGCAGGCGGCCAAAGGTAATGGCAGGATCGGCAGGAAGATCCGAATGCTCGTGGGCCCATTTGCCATCGTACCAAAAAGCTTCGGCAAGCGACGTTTGCGACGGCCCTGCATACAGATCCAAAGGGCTTCCAACCAGACAGCCAGCAAGTGCTACTAATGCCGCCATAGCGCGGAATATGGGCATATCATCACCTTTTACGTGTGACAGTACACGCCCGCCTGAGCAGACGCAGGTCACATGATTTGAAATTGAAAATGAACACTTGTTCCATTTAGGTGGCGGCATACAGCTCTTTTAATGTGTCTGTCGCCATCAAACGTGTTGCTTGAAGGAGTGCAGGCAGGGTGCTTGAAAAAACGCAAAGCCACAGTCAGCCGCCTCTGGGCAGCAACCCGGTAAACCCAGTCGGAGCCCCCTTGGCTACGGACCCGCCGAGGAGGGTTCGCTATTCTGATCCAATCCGGAGGACACGGTCACAAGGCCAACCTTGGTCATGCCCGCGTCCCGTAGCCTGTCCATAACTTTTCCGTAAGGAGCATCCTTGTCAGCCGCATAAATATCTGCTTGTCCCTGTATTCCAGACTGGTAATTGCTTCCGCCAGGGCGGCTACCACAGTCTTTTGCTGATTCAGAAAAATTACGCCCCCGGCTTTGACTGCAAGCAGAACATTGTCGGCATCAGTGGGCAGCACTTCGGAGGTTTCAACCTTGGGCAGATTCCCATCAAGCCCGTCTGTCATCATAGGGCTGTAGGCATAAAGATAATGAGAAAACCGGCGTCACATCCTCAAGGGGCGTGACGTTAGTTTTTGCTACAAAGTCGTCATCCGCCTGCGCGCCTGTTTTTGCTAGGCTTCTCCGGCAAATCCAAGCCCGTTGCTGTGGTCGGCAACTTCGTGTTGCAGGCGGTTGAGCAGTTGCCCCGCGTAGTTGATGCACACGCCTTCTATGGCTCTTAGGCGGGCTCGAAAAACGTTGTATCCACAGACTGCGGGAATGGCCACAAAGAGCCCCACTGCCGTGGCAATGAGGGCTTCGGCAATGCCCGGAGCCACCGTTGCCAGGGACACGCTCTTCATCTGTGCGATTGCCGTGAAAGAGTGCATGATGCCCCATACGGTACCGAAAAGGCCAATAAAAGGTGCGGTGTTGGCAGCAGTGGCCAGAAGGGCCAATGATGACTTGAGGCTGGCAAGTTCTTCAGCAATGCCAAAGTGGAGCGCGCGGCGCACATTATCGTCAAGCAGGCGTGCAGTGTCACCAGTACGCGCTAGGCGATTAAATTCGCGCACACCGCGCCAGGTGATGCTGAAAAGGGGAGAGTGCTCGTCTGCTGCCATGATGGGCAGCGAAGCGCGCAGGGGCCCGGCCTCGTCAAAAGCCGCCAACCCTTCTGTGGCGCGGCGTTGGGCCGTACGTAAGGTCAGCCACTTGCCGCACATGTAGGCCCAGCTGGCCACCGACATGCCCAACAGGAGAACAAGAACAAATTTGGAAATAAGCGTAGCCTGCAAAATGGCCTGAATCATGGAGTCCATCAGTCCCCCCCCAGAACCCTTAATGCCGTCCCGACGCCGAATGCTTGCCTGGCCTATACGGGATAAAAAGAAATTGAATTTGAATGTTGATTTGCAGCTTGTAGCGGATACTTTAGTGCGCGTCAACCAAAGTGGGGTGCCATATCCAGTGTGGACGGCTGGTTAGGTACGGCAGTATTTCTAGTAAAAGGGTATGGTATGTCAACAGATCATGCCTTTTTGCAGCTCTTGATACTGAGGAAAGTATTTCTTCAGGAAAATAATTGGTGCACGTGAAGCCGCCTTTATAGTCTCTTCAAGACTCAAAGCAGGTTCGCTAAAATGGGTAGTCATAACTCTGGCAACCTGCCTGCAACTATGGAAATGCCAGTCACAAGCTTAAGATGAATTCCACGTAGCACGCTGGGGCCGGGCGCAGTGTTGGAATTAAAATTTGTGCAGAGCCATATGTACCAAAGAAAAAAGGTCACTGCGTAAACAGTGACCTTTTGATTTCGTGGAGCCCTTGAGCAGGATTGAACTGCTGACCTCATCCTTACCAAGGATGCACTCTACCGACTGAGCTACAAGGGCGTTGTAACGAAGAATGCTTTTAGCCTAAGCCTGTTTCATCGTCAAGCATTTTCCTGATGCTGCGCAATTTTATCTTTGTGTTGGCGTGCAAGACGGCAATTTATGCGGTCAACAGGCTGTGCAAAGCGCGAAACAGTGCCCGGCGGGCATGCGGTGATGTTTTGTCGACAGCCTCTTTGCGGGCTTGAAGCACAAGCTTGCGCAGGTCGTCCGTACTGGGTGTTTTTTTGCTTTGCCGTGGCTGTTCTTCAGTCTGATCCGTGCCGGCTTCTGTACCACTGTCAGCTGCATTGGGGCGGGGCAGGCTGCGCAGTAAGTCGTCCAGTTCGGCTTCAGGCGCTTCAAGCAGGCGCTCGCGCCACTGTTCAGCCCTGTGCAGGGCGGCGGTGGCGGCGGCAGAGGTTTCCTTGCGCTGATCAAGCGCAGCACGGATGGGGGCCGTATCGGCTTCACGCATAAGGCGGCCAATGTACTGCATCTGGCGGCGGCGGCCTTCATGATCGCGCAGGCGGGCATACAGGGCCAGAGCTTCGGCAAGGTCAGGCGGCAGATCCAGAGCCTGCACTTCCTGGGGGGAAAGGCGGGAAAGCTCTTCGCCCAGGGCTTGCTGGGCAAGGCTTTCACGCTTTTTGGCCGAGCGGCTGGGCGGAGAAAAATCCTGATCTCCGTTTTCATCCTTGGCGTGCCATTGATACTGTTTTTTACGAGGCATGAAATGTCCTACAGGTAGATGCCCAATATCACGCCAACCAGCACCACTGGCGAAATGATGCCGTTAAGCGTGAAAAAGGCCGTGTTCACATACCGCAGATCCTGCGGTTTCATAATTCTGTGCTCAACAAAAAGCATGACGGTGATGCCAAACCACACGAGATACCAGGGCCAGTGCAACCCGGCGGCAAAACCGGCAAGCAGCAGAAACACCGATGTCATAGTGTGTGAGAAAGCGGCCAGAACCAGCGCGGTGCTGGGGCCGTATGTGGCCGGAATGGAGTGTAGCCCGAAGGCCTCGTCGAAGTCCATGTCCTGAAAGGCATAGTAAATGTCAAAGGCGGCTACCCAAAAAGTAACGGCGAGAAACAGCAGCAAAGGGGGCATGGTCAGGCTGTATGGGCTTACCGAAAGCCATCCGGCCAACGGAGCCAGCCCCAGGGTTGCTCCCAGCCAGAAATGGCACAGAGGCGTAAACCGCTTGAGGATGCTGTAAATTGCGGAAAAAATGAGGGCAGGCACTGACAGCCACAAGCAGACTTCGTTGATGCAGGCACAGGCCGCCACAAAGATGATGGCCATAACTGCGCAAAAAGCCCAGGTCTGTCTGGTGGTAATGGCTCCGGTGACCAGAGGACGGCTTTGCGTGCGCGGATTGTCGCGGTCAAAGGGCAGGTCCACCAAGCGGTTGAAGGCCATAGCGAAGGAGCGTGCCGCAACCATCGCGATGGTCAGAAACACAAGGCTCCATAGCGGGGGCAGCCCGCGAGCCGCCAGTACAGCCCCGGCCCAGGCGTAGGGCAGGGCAAAGACGGAATGCTCGATCTTGATCATGCGGCAGATGTCTGTAAACCTGCCGAAGGGCGCGGCCATACTGTCCATTGACAGTGACATCTGGCCGAAAGGATTTTTGAAGCGCATGGTTTCTCCTTGGAGCGTTTCGTAAGCAGGATGCGCATTCCTGATGTCTGCCCGGCCACTCACGATGGCGTGCTTGTGCGGCTGGGCACAGGACAAAAATATTCCGGGGCTGCCGGACAGCCCGCGGAAGGGACAAATATTTCGGTTTTGCGTCGTCTGGATCTGATTGACGCTGGAGTGTAGGGCACTCCGATATTGTTATTCCGCCAAACCAGCGTGACGTTCAGGTGAAGTCACACTGCGCGGCACGGGGCAGCTAGTTGCTTTTCGTGCATTCGCCCTAATCGCCGCAGTCGCCGGGATCTCCCTGCAACTTGTTCAGGGCGTGGGGCAGGGCAGGCAGCACGGCAGCCAGATTTTCAACAACGGCCTTGCGGCTGCCCGGCAGATTGATGATGATGCTCTGGCCTAGTGTTCCTGCTGCCGCGCGGGATATGACGGCATGCGGCGTCTTTGCCATACTGGCGGCAAGCATTGCCTGGGTAAAGCCGGGCAGGCTCGCGTCCAGCAGAGCTTCTGTCACCTGAGGCGTGATGTCGCGCGGCGACAGCCCGGTGCCGCCGGTGGTGCAGATGAGGTCATACCCGTGGCTCAGGGCCAGCTCTGTCAGCAGCGCGCGCAACTGAGCGGCTTCATCCGGCAGCATAAAACCCTGACTGTGGCACAGGGGCATGGCGGCGGCAATGGTTTCGGCTATGGCCGGACCGCTCAAATCTTCGCGCATGCCGCGTGAACCCTTGTCTGAAAGGGTTATCCAGGCAAGGCTGTGTCCGTTTTTGCGGGGCGTCAGCTCCAACGGGCCTTCGGGCAAGTCAGTGAGGGCCGTGAGCATCAGGCTGTGCGCCGAATGGCGGGCAGCCCCGATTCCGCAGCCGTGAGCAGCGCCGCCCAGGCAGCCTGGCACAGCCAGCCATGCCCTTCCGGTCACCTTGAGCAGGGGCGTGCCACAGGCGCCGCAAAGGGTGGTGCCCACAGTAAGGGCCGGCAGGGCCCACTGCTCGGGCGCCATAAGGCCATGCCTGGCAAGATACTCGTCAACCGGAACGCCCACTGGCAGAAGCGGCAGGCATTGGCCCCGCTGGCAGGCGTGTATGTGCATCAGAATATTCATGGGATACTCCGAAAAAATCCGCATGGCAGGTATCGGATTCATGTGAATAATAGAATATTGTAGCCGCAAGCGCGATGGGTTACAAGTCCAATACGCGCCCGTGCCCTTCAGGTTTCGGAGGGTGCAGGGCATTATTTTCAAGGAGTTTGAAGTTATGACTACTCGCAGCCAGGATCAGACCCAAGACCTGAAAGTGCTGGGCACAGGCCGTCTTGAATCCCCGGAAGGAGGCCCGAGCGTGGCCCTGCTGGAGGCCTTTCCCAACTGTTTTCCGCAACGGCCCTATGTTATCAGCATCAGTTTTCCCGAATTCACATCGCTTTGCCCGGTGACGGGGCAGCCCGATTGCGGCACCATCACCGTTGAATACATTCCTGACGAATTTTGCGTGGAATCCAAGAGCTTTAAGCTCTATATGTTCGCTTTTCGCAATCATCAGTCTTTTATGGAAACGATCACCAATAACGTGCTGGACGACCTGCGCACGCTGCTGAACCCGTGCTGGTGCCGCGTTAAAGGCTTGTTCGCGCCTCGCGGCGGAACGCGCATTCATGTCTTTGCGGAATCCTTCAAGGATATGCCCGAAGAGCAGAATGCCCTTGTGCGCGAAGTTGTGCGTTCGTGGAAATCTGAGCCGGACCCGCACCTTCCCTAGAGCATTTTAGCTTTTGTAAAGTTACTCTGCTCAGGATTACATCCGGGGCTGTCAGGTGTGGGAATATCTGGCGGCTCCGTTGCAAATCTCTGCGCCGGATTCTTTGCAACTACAGAGCAGGGCTCCTTGCAGGCAGAGACTTGAAGGCCTCGTGGCGTGGCAGGGTGGTTCCTGCTGCGCAGTGTCGCCATATCCATAAAGGGCCTGCCGGGCACAGACTGAAAAAGATCAACGCAGAAAGATTTTGTCGCCCAAACGGTTTTGCCATGTGGCGCAGTATAGCGAACAGCCTTAAATGACGGTCTTAATCCACGGTTTGTGAGCCATGTCCATGCACGGTCAGCAGAAAAAAACATCAGACTCCGGTTTGGCCCGCACTGCGGCGCTTCTGGGAGGCTTTGCCCTTTTTTCCCGGCTGCTGGGCCTTGCGCGTGATATGAGCATGGCGTGGCTTTTGGGCGGCGGGGCAGCGGCTGATGCTCTGGTGGCGGCCATGCGCCTGCCGCATGTGCTGCGGCGGCTGCTTGGCGAAGGTTCCCTGTCAATGACGCTCACGGCCAGCCTTGTGCATCTGCGGCAAGGGTATGGCTTCCACGCGGTAAGGCATCCTGACGCGGGAAACTCTTCGGCCGGAGAGCCCGGGGAGTCCGGCTTACGACTGTTGGGTCGCGCCTTGTCCCTCAGATTGGGCATAGTGCTTTTGCTGTTGAGCCTGCTGGGGCTGGCGGTTGCTCCCTGGCTGGCCCGGATTCTGGCCCCTGGTTTCAGCGGGCCGGAAATGGAGCACACCGTTGTGCTCCTGCGTATCTGTTTGCCCTATGTGCTGGCGGCAGGTATGGCTGCGCTGGGCATGGCCCTTTTGCACAGCATGGGGGTGTTTTGGCTGCCTGCGCTTTCCCCGGCTCTGTTTAATCTGGTGATGTTGCTTGCGGCAGCCGCGGCGGCACTGCATCTTTGCCCGCCAGCGGAAGCTCTGGCCCTTGGTATGCTTTGCGGTGGATTGGCTCAATGGCTGGCACAATGGCTGGCGGTGCGCCGCCTTCTGCCTGATGGTGCATCACGGGTGTCTGGCGGTCATTCCAATAGCAGTTGCGTGGAATGCTCTGGTGACAGTCGTGCCGCTGTCGATGCCAAGGCGGTTAATGGCGCTGCCTGGCGCTGTCTGGCGTTACTGCCAGCCGGCGTTCTTGGGGCTGCCGCGCCGCAGCTTGCCATGCTGGCGGCAATGGCCCTGGCTTCAGAACTGGGGCGGGGGCAGGTTGCAGCTCTTTACTATGCCGAGCGCCTGCTGGAGTTGCCTCTGGGGCTGGTCGGGGTCTGCCTGGGGATGGCCAGCCTGCCGACTTTGAGCCGTCTGGCGGCGGAAAAAGATTTCGGCCTGTTTGGAACACATCTGTCCACATCACTGCGGCTGACGGTCATGCTCAGTCTGCCCGCAGCCGCAGGGCTATGGGCAGTAGGGCCGCAACTTGTTGAAGGACTACTGGGGCACGGCGCTTTTGACAGTCAGGCCTCGCGCGAAACGGGCTTCGCCTTGTTGGCCTATGTGCCAGGATTGCCCGCTTTTGCCTGTATTCGTTCATTGCTGGCCGCCTGTAATGCCTTGGGGCTTGTGCGGCACACGGCGCAAAGCTCGCTTTGGGCTGTTGGGGGCACAGTAGTGGCAGGACTGGCTCTGGCCCGTTTTTTTGAACCGCAATACAGTGTTATGGCCCCGGCTTTGGCCGTAAGTTTTGGCCTTTGGTTGCAGTGCGCCCTGTTATTCTTTCTGTTACGGCGAACCCTGCCGGAGCAGAAAGGCAGCGCGTCAGCCCCGGCACTGTCAGGTAAACGGTGCCTTCTGCCGTCCTGGCTGCCCGGCTGGAAGGATTTGGGGCGGCACGCTCTGGCTGGAGCACTCACGGGTATTGTGGCCGAGGCCCTTGTCCACCTTGCAGCGCCCTGGGGATTGTGGGCATCTCTTGGTTTGGCCATTCTGGGGGGCATGTCGGTATGGGCCTTGTGTTTGCGGATATTGCGCGATCCAGATATGGCCCTTATAACGGGCCGCTTGCGCAGAAAGCCGCGCCCTCATATAACTGATGGCAACGCCTGATACGGCGCGAAGGCGGCTTTTTGTGGAAAGAACACTATCGCAGCATGTAAAAATTACCCCCGGGCGTCTGCTGGTTGCCATCTGGTGCGCTGGACTGCTGCTTTTTCTGCTGTTTGCCCTCTGGACTGTGTGGGAAGAGCGCGAAGCCGCGCGGGAACACCTTGCCGTTGATGCGCGCAACACTGCTGTGCAGCTTTCGGCCTTGCTGGCTGTGCCCGCATGGGATGTGGACGAACTTGCGGCGCGCACTATTGTTATGGCCGCAATGGAAGACGAAAGCATTTATGCCATCAAGGTACAGACACCCAAAGGAATGCTGGAAGGCCAGCGCCGCAACTATCAGTGGGAGCCGGTGCCCTGGGATGATGAAATGGACGAAGAGGCCGTGGCTGGCCTGAGTCCTCTGCGCATGGAAGGCCGGCCTGTGGGCACTGTGGAGGTCTATATGTCTCCACGGGTAAGCCAGGAAGGCAGCGCCCTCACTGCCCGGCGCGAAGTATGGCGGTTTGCGCTCAGTGTTTTGTGCTGGACGGCGGCTCTTTGTTTTGTCTGGCGCGTGCGATTCAGGCGCGATGCCACGGTTGAAAGTGATGCGAAACTTGGCAGTACGCAGGGTGAAAAAGCAGCGGCGGCTTCTTCGGCAAGAGTGGCTGCGCTGGCTGGTCTGCCCGTTCAGTCCGAGGAGGCTCAGACCGCATCTGATGATTCCTTTGACGGCTCCTTGACCAATGGCGACGAAAGCACATGCGATGATGAAGCCCTTGCGTCGCTGGTGACGTCCCTGACCGCCGGGGAAGTTGTCAGTCCTGCTTTGGGATTGGCCTTTTTACGTCGTCATGATCATGCATGGCAGGTGACGGCTGGCTTGTTCCGGCATAGCTTTGTTCGTGCGCCGGGACTTATGTGCCGTTTGTATGAAGCGGGTGACAGCGCATCGCTGTGCCGTCTGGGCGATCTGCTGGAAAGAGCTGCTCCCTGTCTGGGAGCCGAGCGCCTGACCGTCGCGGCCAGAGACATGCAGACGGCCCTGCACGGGCCCGACGGTTTGCGTAAAACATTGGCGGTTGAAGAGTGCATTCTGGCTCTGGATGAAGTGCTGGACTCCCTGCGCTGAACAACTGAAGCCGCCTGAATTTCGGTTGACCTGTACGTGCCGTCAGGGCTGGTTTTTCACTGTGGCAACAAGGCTATGGTCTTGGCGCGCACGGCGTGCTACTCATTGGGGTGCGCTGAGACTGTGTGCATTCTTGGTGTTGAAAATCAAGATGCCGACAACGGGCAGGACGAACTACGCACCCTGTGCGGCACAGATTTCCCGCCGAATGCATTTGGGGACAGAGTGACAACGTTGAAATGTGAAGAATTTCAGCGTTAAACTGCCTGAAGTTTGAACGACTGAAAATTTCAACGTTAATCTGCTCTGAATATAGCTGTTGCGGAAAGGCTTTGTGTCGAACATGAGCAACAAGGAGAAGGAATGGGATTTTTTTCAGCCATCAAGAAGATGTTCGGCTCTGAATCAGTTGAAGGGCAAGAATCGAAGAATCCAGAACAAGGCGATGCTTCTGCGTTGCAGCAGGATCATACCCCGGACCAGCATCTTGCACAGCCTGAAGAAATGCCTGCGGGCGAAAGTTCTGCGTCTGCTGCGCCTGCCGCTGAAGTCAGCGCAGATGTGCCTTTGGACGTTGAGCCTGCCGCGCCCGTAACAGTATTGAACGCTGTTGCCGAGCCGGATGCCGTGGAGCACACGGCGGGCGAGGCTGCCCCCACAGAACGGCAGCAACCCATATTGCAGCCCGCTTCCGGCATCACAGCTGCCGCAGCGCACGCGGTAGCCCCTGCTGCTTCTGGTACGGCTGCCGCTGCCACTGAACCCGCTGCTGTTGCGCCATCAGCGCCTGCTTCAATCCTTCTTGTTGCTGGCTCCGGGGAAGAAGCGCTTACCCTGCGCTTGCGCGAAGCTGAGCCGCGCCTTTCTGTATGGCTTGGCATTGTGCTGGAAGGCGTGGATGAAACAGGCGACCTGCTGTGGCAGCGGTTGTCCTTTCTGCTCGGCGCACTGGAAGCGCCACCGCAGGAAACTCAGGCGTTTGTTGACGATTTTCGCGCCTGGACGCAACGTATGGAATACCGCCAGGTGGAGGAATTCCGTTCAGAATTGCAATATCGTCTGGCTCTGGCTCTTGATCTGGAAGATGAAGAGGACGAACGTAGCCGTCTGTTCATCAAGATAACCGAGGGGCTGGCCCGCACACGTGAACAATTCGCGCGCGGTCTGGATTCTCTGTTCTCCAGTCACGGCGAACTTGACGACGCCTTTTGGGAAGAGCTGGAAGAACTGTTTATCATGGCCGACTTGGGTTACGAGCCTTCAATGGAGCTTGTGGAGCGCCTCAAAGAGCGTGCCCGCAAGGAAAAAGTTACAGAGGCTTCTGGTATGCGCGCTCTGCTCATGGCCGAGGTGGAAGAAATCTTCCGCGCGCCGCGCCGCATTGCCGCCATCAATCCTCCTGAAGTTGTCCTTATGATTGGCGTCAACGGCGTGGGCAAAACTACCACCATTGCCAAGCTGGCTCATCGCGCCCGCATGCAGGGCAAAAAAGTCATGATTGCCGCCGCCGATACCTTCCGCGCAGCCGCCATCGAGCAATTGCAGGTATGGGCCGGGCGCGTTGGCGCGCTCTTTCATGCCAAGACCCCGGGAGCCGACCCTGCCTCTGTAGCTTACGAGGCTATGGATAGGGCGGTAAAAGAAGGCGTTGATATCCTTTTTGTAGATACGGCTGGCCGTCTGCAAACCAAGGTTAATCTTATGGAAGAACTGACCAAGATCCGTCAGGTGCTTGGCAAAAAGCATCCCGGCGCGCCGCACCGCAGCATCTTGGTTATTGACGCCACCACCGGGCAAAATGCCCTGTCGCAGACCAAACTGTTCAAAGAGGCGGCAGGGGTGGATGAGCTCATTCTGACCAAGCTTGACGGCACTGCCAAAGGCGGCGTTGCCATCGCCGTGGCCATGCAGCACCACCTGCCCATTACCTTTGTGGGGCTGGGTGAAAAACTGGAAGATCTACGGCCTTTCAATGGCGAAGATTACGCCCGCGCTCTGCTGGGCCAGAAAGAAAGCGGAGCTGCCTGATAAAAGGCAGTGCAGCGGGGCAGGCGCGGTCTCTGCACAATCATGAATTTGGCAGTGCTTTTATAGCAGCTTTGACAAAGGGTGCGTTTCCAGTGGAAACGCACCCTTATTGTTAGCATTGAATGTTGAAAGCAAACCTTAGGGAAGCACTGATTAAAGAGCCTTCTGGAAGCGCGCAGTTATTTCGGTTGGCAAGGCGCGATCTTTTTTTGAAGCAGGAGTGGACTCTTCCGTCCTCGACTGTTTCAAAAAAGTAAAGCAACGCCGCCAAACGGAATAAATCAGCGTTTCCTTAGACCATGCTGCGCTCCAGACCTTGCCGGGCAGCCTTGTGGTTGGGATCCAGATCAAGTGTGGTCTGAAAGAATTGCGCTGCACGCTGCTTGTCGCGTGACTGCAGAAAAACAGCCCCATAGTTGAAGGCAATGGGAGCACTGGCCTTGAACAGATCGGCATCCAGATCCAGAGCCTTCAGCAAGTTGGCCTTGGCCTGAATGAAGTCCTGACCTTCAGCAAAGGCCATACCCATATTATAGTAGAGATTGGCGTCATCAGGAGCGATCTTGATGGCGCGTTTGTATTCGATGATGGAATCCTGCCAGCGGCCCTGTCGGCGCAGGCTGATGCCAAGTTGGTTGAATACGACAATATCGCTTTTTGAAAGATATTTACCTTTAACTTCAAGGCTGTTGCGCAAGAACTTTTCAGCTTTCTGCGGGTCACGTTCAGCATAAACGTCGGCAATTCGGCTCGAAAGGGCGCTGAGCCCTTCAACGGCCTCTCGGTTCATCTGGGTGAGGGCTTTGTCAAAAAAATCCTCGGCCTGATCCACATGCCCCAGTGCCAGATGTACCTCGCCCAGACTGACCTTGCGGTTGACGTTGAGCGGTGAAATGTTGTCGAGCTTCTGCAGGTAACGCAGCTGGTTTTCTTTGTCCTCCAGTTCGCCATACATTTCTGCCAGCCTTTGCAACGGCGCCAGATAAAGATCAGCTGCCGCTGCCGCTGCTTCATAGGCTACACGGGCCTGTTCATACTCTTTGAGCCCACGGTAGGCGTCGCCCATTACCAGATAGGCCGCGGCGCTGCCGGGCTTTATTTCAAGTATTTTCTGGCTGGCAGACAAAGCCTGCTGAAACTGTTTGCGCGTCAGCAGGCCCTTGGCAAAGTCGATAGCCTGGCCGAGTTTGCTTTGCGGTTTGATGGTAAAGGCCATTTTTTCAATAAGCGTGTTGATGGAAACGGGTTTGGCAATAAAATTGTCCGCTCCCACCTCGTGCAGAAGCATAAGGCGGTCACGTTGCACGTCGCTGGTAAGTATAACAATCTTGAGGCCGCTATACGCCTGTTTTATCTGGCCGACCAGAAAGCTCAGGTCCTGCCCGCCCATTATCCGCTCAAGAAAAAGTATGGGGGAAGGGTGGTTGGGGAGCAGCTCTCGCAGCTCACGCAGCAACTGGCGCGGGTCGGTCAGGGCAGTGAAAAGGCCTGGTGCTGTCAGCCCGAGATCTTTGGCAAGCGTGAGGCGCAGTTGTGTGCTGAAAGCCTGATCATCCGTAAGAACTATAACGTGTCCGCCATCTTTTTTCATATAGTTGATGACGGTATCCTGATAAGAAATGTGCTTGGCCTTCGGGGCCATGTCAAATGCCATGCATTCTCCTCGCTCGAAGAATTGGGGAAAGTGGGTGGCGCAGTGCGCCCAGTAATGAGGATGCCAGTGTATCATAGCATCACGCATTATACAAAATAGGAAATACTTTATTTCTCGATTTTTTCATATACTTAGTAAAATGCTATATTGTCAAGTGACGTTTGGGTGACGCAAAACAAAAAAAATCGCAAAAAGCCTTGACGCCAAGGCAAGTGTTAGCTAAAACATCCCTTGCCCATTGGGACAGGTGTCTTCAATGGGTATTCCCTGGACGGCAGGGAAGGGCAGATTGAGTCTGCCCTGCTGTACCTGGAACGGCCCCAGTGTGGGTCTGACAGGTTTTGACATGTGCAGGCGTTACCAGATGCCGGACAATGTCGAGCCGTTCCAGCCCAACGACGGATCCCACCGCAGCCCCGGAGGCGCGCGTGACCCGGGGCTGTAAGGTAGGGGGGAGTATTCCCCTCATTTGGTGACCCTGCGGGACCGCCTTGCCACCTTTCTTGGTGGCCTGGCCTGGGCGACGCCGGGGAGCATCATGCGGATGATGCAGGCGCGTTCAGGCGTCCAAAATCTTCCGAATTTTCCTGAATATCAGGCATGATGTGCGCATTAGCGCAGCCCCTTACGTTGCTCCGTCCGTCCCATTCCAGGGTGAGGTCGGCCTTCGGGCCATGCTTCATGGCCCGCGAATGCTGTGAAGAAGCCTGCGCAGTCGGTGGTCGACGCGTGGGATGTTTATGCAAACGGAGTAGGCAACAATGACGACAGTTAGCAGCGATCGCATTCGGATCAAGCTCAAAGCCTACGATTACCGCATTCTGGATAAAGCCGTTGCGGAAATCGTGGATACGGCGCGCAATACGGGTGCCGGTGTGGCGGGGCCCATTCCTCTGCCCACCAACATTCATAAGTATACCGTTCAGCGTTCCGTGCATGTGGACAAGAAGTCCCGTGAGCAGTTTGAGATGCGCATTCACAAGCGGCTTATGGATATTCTGGAACCCACCCAGCAGACCGTCGACGCGCTGGGCAAGCTTTCCTTGCCCGCCGGTGTGGACGTGGAAATCAAGCTCTAGCGAGAGGCAGTCATGGCTGAGAAAATGGGAATTTTGGGTCGCAAACTCGGTATGACCCGCATATTTGACGGCAGCGGTGCCGCTGTGCCCGTTACGGTGATTGAGGCAGGACCTTGCCCTGTCACCCAGGTCAAGACCGCGAATTCTGACGGCTACAATGCTGTGCAGATCGCGCTGACCGCCGCTAAGGAAAAACACGTAGGCAAGGCCATGCAGGGCCACTTTGCCAAGGCTGGCAAGGGTCTCTTCCGCCATCTGCGCGAAATCCGCCTTTCGGCTGCTCCTGAGCAGGAGTTGGGCCAGGAACTTACCGTTGAAATGTTCGCTGCCGGCGACACCGTCAAGGTGACTGGCAAGAGCGTTGGTAAGGGTTACCAGGGCCGCATGCGCCGTTGGAACTTCGCAGGTTCTAAGGATACGCACGGCTGCGAAAAGGTGCACCGCAACAACGGCTCCATCGGTAACAACACCTTCCCAGGCCGCGTGTTCAAGGGCCGGAAGATGGCTGGCCACTGGGGCAATGAAACCGTTACGGAAATGGGCCTGACCATTGTTGACGTTCGTCTTGAAGACAACGTTATCCTGGTTAAAGGTTCCGTGCCCGGCCCCAAGAACGGGCTGGTGCTGATCCGCAAGCAGTAGAGGAAGCAGCAATGGCTACCGTGAAAGTATTCGATCAGAACAAGCAGGAAAGCGGTGAAATTACGCTGGCTTCCGATGTGTTCGAAATCGAGGTGAGGCCCGAAATCCTCAACCTCGTGGCGCGCGCCCAAATGGCGGCCAAACGCGCCGGAACGCATAACGCCAAAACCCGCGCCTTTGTTTCCGGCGGCGGCGTTAAGCCTTGGAAGCAGAAGGGTACGGGCCGTGCTCGCGCCGGTTCCAACCGTTCACCCATCTGGCGCGGCGGCGCCATCATCTTCGGACCCAGCCCGCGTGACTACAGCTTTAAAGTTAATAGCAAGGTTCGCGCTCTGGCTCTCAGGATGGCTCTGTCCAGCCGTTTGGCCGGTGAAACCCTGATGGTGGTTAAGGGCATTGAACTGCCCGAAGCCAAAACCAAACATTTTGCCAAGGTGGCCAACACCCTGGGCCTCAACAAGGCCCTCATCGTGGCGCACGAGGAAAATGCAGAGCTGACCCGCTCAGTTCGCAATATCCCCGGCCTCACCCTGACCACGGTGGACCGCCTGAGCGTGCTTGAAATCCTGAAGCACAAGCAGCTCGTGCTGCTTGAAGGTGCTGTGGAATCTGTGCAGGCGCGTTTCGCGAAGAAGGGAGCGTAGTTATGGAAATCACTTCTGTTCTGCTCAAGCCCCTGCTGACCGAAAAAACGACCCTGATCAAGGACGAAGCGCAGCAGGTGGCCTTTTTGGTCCACACCCAGGCCAACAAGCTTGAAATCAAGCAGGCCGTGGAAAAGGCTTTTGATGTTAAAGTGGAAGCGGTCAACGTGATCCGCCGCGCGCCCCTCAACAGGGAGCGCCAGGGTCGTGTGGTTGGCCGTAAGCCTGGCTGGAAAAAAGCGTATGTGACGCTGCGCCAGGGCGATAAAATCGAGTTCTTCGAGGGAGTATAAGCATGGCTGTCCGCAAGCTGAAACCGACTTCCGCTGGGCGTCGTTTCCAGACGGTTTCCGATTTTGAGGAAATCACCCGGACGCGCCCTGAGAAGTCCCTTACTGTCGGTCTGACCAAAAAGGCCGGCCGCAATAACTTGGGCCGTATCACCAGCCGCCGTCGCGGTGGTGGTGTGAAGCGTCTGTACCGTATCATTGACTTCAAGCGCGACAAAACCGGTATTGAAGCCCGTGTGGCTCACATTGAGTACGATCCCAACCGTACTGCCCGTATCGCTCTGCTGCACTATTCTGACGGCGAAAAGCGTTACATTCTGGCCCCCGTGGGTCTGAAACAGGGCGATGTGGTAATGTCCGGCGTTAACGAACGCAACGGCGTCGTGGCTGACATCATGCCCGGCAATGCTCTGCCCATGCAGCGCATTCCTGTGGGTACCGTCATCCACAACATTGAGCTGTACCCCGGTAAGGGCGGCCAGCTCTGCCGCGCCGCTGGCACCTATGCTCAGCTTGTTGCCAAGGAAGGCAATCACGCACTGCTGCGTCTGCCCTCCGGTGAAGTGCGCAAGGTGCTGGTCACCTGCGTGGCCACTGTTGGCCAGGTAGGCAACGTGCACCACGAAAGCATCTCTCTGGGCAAGGCTGGTCGTAACCGTTGGCTCGGTCGTCGCCCCAAGGTTCGTGGCGTGGCCATGAACCCCATCGACCATCCCTTGGGCGGTGGCGAAGGCAGAAGCTCTGGCGGCCGTCATCCTGTGTCGCCCTGGGGCATGCCCGCCAAGGGTTACAAGACCCGCGACAAGAAGAAAGCCTCTTCCAGGCTTATTGTTAAACGCCGCGGCCAGAAGTAGGAGTAGCTCATGCCGAGATCATTGAAAAAAGGGCCGTTTGTTGACGGTCATTTGATGAAGAAGGTCGACACCGCCGCGGCTAACAGCGATAGGCGTGTGCTCAAGACCTGGTCGCGCCGCTCGACCATCCTGCCCGAAATGGTGGGACTGACCTTTGCGGTGCATAATGGCAAAAAGTTCGTGCCGGTGTTCGTCACCGAAAACATGGTTGGCCACAAGCTGGGTGAGTTCTCGCCCACCCGTACCTACCATGGGCATGCCGCCGACAAAAAGGCTAAGGCCGGCAGGAAATAGGGTAGCGATATGGAATCTAAAGCTATTGCGAAGTTCCAGCGCGTTTCGCCGCGCAAGACCCGTCTTGTGGCCAAAAACGTGCAGGGTCTTGGAGTGGAGGAGGCAATGAACCTTCTGCGCTTTACGCCCAATAAGCCCGCTGGGGTTATTTACGGTGTGCTGAAAAGCGCGCTGGCGAATGCTTCCCAGCTGGGCGGCGTTGATGTGGACGCCATGGTGGTGAAGGAAGTCGTGGTTAACGAAGGCCCCACCTGGAAGCGCTTCATGCCCCGTGCTCAAGGCCGGGCAACCAAGATTCACAAGCGCACGAGCCACGTTACCGTTATACTCGCAGAAGGGCAGGAATAGGCTATGGGTCAGAAAGTACATCCGTTCGGGTTCCGGCTTGGGTATAATAAGAATTGGCTGTCCCGCTGGTTCAGCAAGAAGGAATACCCCGCCTTTGTCTATGAAGATAGCAAGATCCGCGCGTTCGTGAAGAAACTCCTGTTTCATGCGGGCGTTTCCAAAATTGAAATCGAACGTGCTGGCGGCAAGGTACGGCTTATCCTGTCCACTGCCCGCCCCGGTATTGTTATTGGGCGCAAGGGTGTGGAAATTGAAAAGCTGCGCAACGATCTTCGTCAGAAGTTCGGCCGTGAGTTTTCTCTTGAAGTAAACGAAATTCGCCGTCCTGAAGTGGACGCCCAGCTTGTGGCCGAAAATATCGCCCAGCAGCTGGAGCGCCGTGTAGCCTTCCGGCGCGCTATGAAGCGCACCGTGTCTATGGCTCGCAAGTTTGGCGGCGAAGGCATCAAGGTGACATGCTCCGGACGTTTGGCCGGTGCTGAAATCGCCCGTACCGAATGGTACCGCGATGGCCGGGTGCCCTTGCAGACCCTGCGCGCCGATATCGACTACGGTTTTGCTGAAGCGCGCACCACCTACGGCATCATTGGCGTCAAGGTGTGGATATACAAGGGTGAAATCCTTGACAAAGAGGTTGATCAGTAATGCTTGCGCCTAAAAAAGTTAAATTCCGCAAATGGCAGAAGGGCCGCCTTCGCGGCCTGGCCACCCGCGGTGCTACCGTTGCCTTTGGCGACATTGGTTTGAAGGCCGTGCAGCACGGACAGCTTACCAGCCAGCAGATTGAAGCTGCGCGTATCGCCATGATGCGCCACATCAAGCGTGGTGGTAAAGTTTGGATCCGCGTGTTCCCCGACCGCCCCGTGACCGCGAAGCCTCTGGAAACCCGTCAGGGTTCCGGTAAAGGCGCTCCGGTGGGCTGGTGCGCTCCGGTGAAGCCCGGTCGTGTTCTGTATGAAATCAAGGGCGTCAGCCTTGACCTTGCCCGCGAAGCGCTCACCCGCGCCGCGCACAAGCTGCCCGTGAAGACCGTCATCGTGGTGAGGGAGGGCATCTAAATGGCTGCCAAGAAAAAAACTGACAAGAGCGTCCGGCCCGCTACCGCCGACCTTCGCGCCATGAGCGTTGAAGAATTGCGCGGCAAGCTGGTCGAGCAGCGCCAGGAATTGATGACCGTCCGGTTCAAGCACGCCGCTGCGCAGCTTGAAAAGACTTCCGAGCTGAAAGCCATGCGGAAGCAGGTGGCGCGCATCGAGACTGTACTGAACGAAAAGGAACAGAGGGTCTAAAATGCAAGCTCTGGAAGATCGCAAGGGCAGAACGCTGACCGGCATTGTGGTGAGCGACAAGAACGACAAGACCATTGTCGTGCGCGTTGAGACCCTGGTCAAGCACCCTCTGCTCAAAAAGTATGTGAGGCGCCGCAAGAAGTTCACGGCTCATGATCCGATGAACGAATGCGGTATGGGCGATAAGGTCAAGATTGTGGAGTTCCGTCCGCTGTCGCGCAACAAGCGTTGGCACCTGGTCTCCATCATTGAAAAAGCCGTGTAGGGTAGTACCATGATTCAGGTAGAATCCACGCTTCAGGTCGCCGACAACTCCGGCGCCAAAAAGGTTGCCTGCATCAAGGTGCTGGGCGGTTCACACCGCCGCTACGCCTCGGTGGGTGACATTGTAGTGGTTTCCGTCAAGGAAGCCATACCCCATAGTAAGGTGAAGAAGGGCGACGTTATGAAGGCTGTTATCGTGCGCACCGCCAAAGAAGTGCGTCGCATGGACGGCAGCTACATTAAGTTCGACGGCAACGCCGCTGTGCTGCTTTCAAGCCAGGGCGAACCCCTCGGCACCCGCATCTTCGGCCCCGTGGCTCGTGAGCTGCGCGCTATGAACTTCATGAAAATCATTTCGCTGGCCCCGGAAGTGCTGTAGGAGACCGTCATGAAAATGTATCGTATCCGCAAGGACGACAAGGTGATGGTAATCGCCGGCAAAGACGCGGGCAAGATTGGTAAAGTGCTCAAGATCCTGCGCAAGAAGGATCGTGTGCTGGTGGAAAAGACCAATATGGTCAAGCGCCATATGCGCCCCAACCCCTATGCCCAGCAGCCCGGTGGTATCGTGGAAAAGGAAATGCCTATCCACGTCTCCAACGTCATGGTTGTCTGCTCCGCTTGTGGCAAAGCCACCCGCGTGGGTTACAAGACCATTGAGTCCGAGGGCAAGGAAAAGAAAGTGCGCTTCTGCAAAAAGTGCAACGAAGTCATGGAATAAGGTGATACGATGACACGCCTTGAAAAGATATATAGAGAGAAAGTAGTTCCGGTAATGCAGAAGGAGTTTAGCTACTCCTCTTCGATGCAACTTCCCGGGATTGAAAAGATCTCTCTGAACATCGGCCTTGGCGCCGCCAGCCAGAACAACAAGCTGATGGAAGAAGCAATGGCCGAACTTTCGGCCATCGCAGGCCAGAAGGCCGTGGTGACTCGCGCCAAAAAATCCATCGCTGCTTTCAAGCTGCGCGAAGGCATGCCCATCGGCGCCCGCGTTACCTTGCGCAAGGAACGCATGTGGGACTTTCTTGACAAGCTCATGAACTTCGCCCTGCCCCGTGTGCGCGACTTCCGGGGTATTCCGGATCGTGGCTTTGACGGGCGCGGCAATTTCACCCTGGGCATCAAAGAACACACCATCTTCCCCGAACTTGAGGCTGATCGTGTGGAAAATCCCAAGGGCATGAACATCACCATTGTCACCACGGCGTCCACGGACAAAGAAGGCAAGTTCCTTCTTGACCAGCTGGGCATGCCGTTCCGCAAGTAGGAGTTAAGCTATGTCCCGTACTTCTTTGGAAGTAAAGGCTAAGCGCAAGCCCAAATTCAGTGCTCGTGCTTACAATCGCTGCCCGCTTTGCGGTCGGCCCCGGGCCTTTCTGCGTCAGTTCGGCATCTGCCGTATCTGCTTCCGCAACATGGCCCTTCGTGGCGAGTTGCCCGGCGTTCGCAAGTCGAGCTGGTAAATTTCCGGGCGCGAAAGCGCCCGGATGGTGCGTTTTTGCGCACCTGTGGGAAGTGGCGGCATTGGGCCGTCAACCCCGCACCCAAACTTTCAGGAGCTTTCGATGTTGACAGATCCCATTGCGGATATGCTGACCCGTATCCGCAACGCACATTTGGCCCTGCACAAGGAAGTAAATGTGCCGCGCTCGAAGATGAAGGAAGCGTTAGCCGCCATCCTCAAGCAGGAAGGTTACGTCGAGGACGTGGCCGTGGCCGACAGTAACATCACCATCACTTTGAAGTACCAGATGGGCAAGGCCGTTATCAGCGGCTTGAAGCGTATAAGCACGCCCGGTCGCCGGGTGTACGTGGGCGCTCACAAGATCCCCAGGGTACAGAACGGCCTCGGTATTTGCATTTTGTCCACGTCCAGCGGTGTGTTGGACGGTATGACTGCCCATGAGAAGAAGGTGGGCGGCGAACTTTTGTGTGAAATCTGGTAGGCGGTGCGAGCATGTCCAGAATAGGTAAACTGCCCATTCCCGTTCCCAATGGCGTTGAAGTCAAGATCGGAGCGGATGTTGTGGAAGTGAAAGGCCCTAAGGGCTCGCTGAGCACTCCTGTCTGCTCCCTGCTCACGTACGAACAGGCCGAAGGCCACGTGACTCTGAGCCGCATTGAAGATGACCGCATCACCCGCGCCCAGCACGGCCTGCGTCGTACCCTGCTTTCCAACTGCATCGATGGCGTAACCAAGGGCTTTTCCAAGGCTCTGGAAGTCATCGGCGTTGGTTACCGCGTTGCGGTTAAGGGCAATATCATTGAGCTGCAGGTTGGTTATTCTCATCCTGTGCTGGTGGAATTGCCTGAGGGTCTCAAGGCTGTTGTGGAAGGTCAGATTCTGACCATCAGCGGCATTGATAAGGAACTGGTTGGCGAAATGGCCGCCAAGATCCGCCGCATCCGCAAGCCTGAGCCTTACAAAGGCAAGGGCATCAAGTACACCACCGAGACGATTCGCCGCAAGGTCGGTAAGTCCGGCGGCAAGAAGTAGGGGGCGCGTCATGAAATACAGCAAGAATGAGTCACGGCAACGCCGTAAGATTCGCATTCGCAAAAAGATCAGCGGCACCTCCGAGCGCCCGCGTCTGGTTATTTACAGGTCCAACCTGCATGTCTACGCCCAGATTGTTAATGATCTGGACGGAGCCACTCTGGCGGCCACCTCGACCCTTTCGCTCGCCAAGAACGAAGCGGGAATGCACTGCAACAAGAGCGGTGCTGAGAAGGTGGGCATGGAGATTGCTCGCATGGCCAAGGAAAAGAATATCGACAAGGTGGTATTTGATCGCAACGGGTATCTTTATCACGGTCGCGTCAAAGCTGTAGCCGATGGCGCCCGCGAAGGCGGCCTGGAGTTCTAATATGCGTCAGGAAAATACCGAAACTCAGCAGAACGAGTTGGGCGAAATCGAAAAGATCGTTTCCCTCAACCGCGTGGCCAAGGTGGTCAAGGGTGGCCGTCGGTTTAGCTTCAGCGCCCTTGTGGTGGTAGGCGACGGCAAGGGCGGCGTGGGCTTTGGCCTGGGCAAGGCTCAGGAAGTTCCCGAAGCCCTGCGCAAGGCGACTGAGCGCGCTCGTAAGAACCGCGTTCAGGTGGCTCTTGTGGATGGCACCCTTCCTTATGAAATTCTGGGCCGCTTCGGCGCCGGACGTGTGATGCTTAAACCGGCCTCCGAAGGTACCGGTATCATCGCTGGCGGTGCAGTGCGTGCCATTATGGAAGCTGCTGGCGTGCGCGACGTGCTTGCCAAGGCCATCGGCACCAACAACCCGCACAACGTGCTTCGTGCCACCATGCAGGGTCTTGTTGCCCTGCGCAGCGCCGACGATGTTTCGGCCCTGCGCGGCAAGAAGCTCGAAGCTCCGAGGAAGTAGTCATGGCAGAAATCAAGGTTAAACTCGTGCGTTCGCGTATCGGCTCCACGCCCGCGCAGCGCAAGCTGCTGGACTCCCTTGGCCTCAAGCGCCGCGAGATGGTCAAGACGTTCAAGGACACCCCGGCTATCCGGGGCATCATCGCCAAAGTTCCGCATATGGTGACCGTTATCGAATAACGGTCGGAGGACATATACCATGCAACTGCACAATCTCTTTCCCTTTCCGGAAGAGCGCAAGACCCGCCGTCGGGTGGGCCGTGGCTCTGGTTCCGGCCTGGGTTGCACGGCGGGCAAAGGCCATAAAGGCCAGAACGCCCGTGCCGGTGGCGGTGTAGCCCCCGGTTTCGAAGGCGGCCAGATGCCCTTGCAGCGTCGTCTGCCCAAGCACGGCTTCAAGAATGCTCCGTTCCGGGTTACCTACAACGTGATCAATCTTGACCGCCTGCTGGAAGCCTTCGAAGGCAAAAGCGACATCACGCTGGACGACATCTACGCCCGCGGCCTGGCCCGTATGGGCTCGCCTGTGAAGATCCTTTCACGTGGCGAAGTCAAAAGCGCTCTCAAGGTCGAAGCTCACAAGTTCAGCCAGTCTGCTGCGGAAAAGATCCGTAACGCTGGCGGCGACGTGACCGAACTTGAAGCAGTTCCCTCGGTCTAATAGTTGACTCAAGCCGGCTGGTTTAACCACCAGCCGGTTTCTTCCGCTACTGGCAAAAGCCATGCGGGGCGGTGAGAACCCTTGATGGGGAGTTTAGGCTTCCCGCAAGCGCTCTCAAGGCGAGATACTGTTAGTGCCAGGCATTTGCCGCACTGTTCCCGTTTTGCGGAGAACAGTGTGGCTGTGCACATACTGCGCCGTCGGCGCATAAACGCAAAGAGTCTTACATGGCAGTAGGAACGGCAAATACAATGGCAGGTCAGCCTTCGCTGGTTAAAAGGCTTGGCTGGACCTTCCTGATTTTGTGCTGCTACCGCATCGGTGTGCATGTGCCCATTCCGGGTGTGGACGCCGCCGCTCTCGCATCATTTTTCCAAAGTATGCAGGGGACGCTGTTCAGCCTTTTTGACATGTTTTCCGGAGGCGGTCTGTCCAACGTTTCCGTCTTTGCTCTGGGCGTCATGCCGTATATCTCGGGTAGCATCATTATGCAGCTGCTCCAGGTTATCAGCCCTGACGTGAAGCGTATGGCCAAGGAAGAAGGGCAGGCCGGGCGGCGCAAGCTCACCCAGTACACCCGCTACCTTACCGTGCTTATCGCTCTGGTGCAGGGGTTGGGGATCGCTGTGGGGCTTGAGAATATGACGAGCCCTGCCGGAACTTCCATAGTGCTCAATCCCGGCTGGCAGTTCCGTATGGTCACTATGACCACGTTTACTGCCGGTTCGGTCCTGGTCATGTGGCTCGGTGAACAGATTACGGAACGCGGCATTGGTAACGGCATATCGCTCATCATTTTCTGCGGTATTGTGGTTGGTATTCCGCGTGGCATCATCCAGTCTCTGGCGCTTATCCAGGCGGGAGACATGAGCATTTTCATGGCTGCCGTCATCGTGGTTTTTATGGCCGCCGTACTTGTAGCCATTGTTTTTGTTGAAAGGGCGCAGCGTCGCATACCTATCAGTTATGCCAAGCGTCAGGTTGGCCGCAAGATGTACGGTGGGCAGAATTCTCACCTGCCTTTGCGTCTTAACACTGCGGGCGTTATTCCCCCCATTTTCGCGTCTTCGTTGCTGCTGTTCCCGGCCACCATTGGTCAGTTCTCCAGCAATGAATATGTGAAGCATGCGGCGGAGCTCTTTTCGCCCCACGGAATCGCCTACAACGTGCTTTATGTGAGCCTCATGTTCTTCTTCTGCTACTTCTATACAGCCATTATTTTTGATCCCAAAGATATGGCGGAGAACCTCAAGAAGAACGGCGGGTTTATTCCTGGAATACGTCCTGGCGACAAGACGCAAGAGTACATTGATACTGTGCTTACGCGGTTGACCCTTTCGGGGGCCACCTATATTTCGCTGGTCTGCCTTCTGCCCATGCTGCTTATCAGCAATTTTAACGTTCCGTTCTTTTTTGGCGGCACGAGTTTGCTGATTCTTGTGGGTGTAGCGATGGACTTCATGAATCAGGTGGAATCTCACATGATCTCAAGTCAGTACCAGGGCCTTATGGCCAAGGCTCGTAAAAGCGGCCGACTGTAGACCGACAGGGGATTGGGTATGAAGAAATATCAAGGCGCGTACATCAAGAACGATCGTGAGATCGGCTGCCTGCGTGAAGCCAACCGCATGGTTGCCAATGTTCTTGATGCCGTGGGCGACATGGTGGCTCCGGGCCTTCCAACCATGCGTCTTGAAGAATTGGCGCGCGATATGTGCGCCGATTACAAGGTAAAACCAGCTTTTTTGGGCTATTGCGGCTATCCTTTTGCACTGTGCTGCTCGGTTAACGAACAGGTGGTGCACGGTTTCCCCTCCGCGCGGCTGCTTGAGGAAGGGGATATTGTCAGTGTGGATATGGGCGTGGTCTTTGAAGGCTTTGTGGGCGACGCCGCGCGTACCTTCCCTGTGGGCAAGGTGAGTGACGAAGCCCGCAAGCTCATGCGGATTACTGAGGAAAGCCTCTACGTCGGCATTGAGCAGGCACGGGCTGGCAATGATGTGTATAACATTGGCGCCGCTGTGCAGGATTATGTGGAAGCAGCCGGGTTTGGAGTGGTTAGGCGTTTTGTGGGGCATGGCGTTGGCGCCAAAATGCATGAAAAGCCGGAAGTGCCAAACTTTCGGCCTGGAATGCGCGGCCTGACCTTGCAAAATGGTATGGTCATTGCGATTGAACCTATGGTGACCATAGGCACCTACGAAGTCGATATTCTTGACGATCAGTGGACTGCGGTAACTCGAGACGGCCAGTGGGCCGCGCATTTTGAGCACAGTGTGGCCATTACGCCGTCCGGACCGCAAATCCTCAGCATCTCGGACCGTGGACTCAACCGGCACACCATTGAAGGTTGACAGAACATATAAAGGCAGATAATGATCTCCGTTCATGTCCTCTTTCTTAAGAGGACGTCGGTCTGCCGTCTGTGCGGCATGTGCCGGTTGCCGGAGACTTTATTTGTCAAAGCTAAGGCTCTTATTGGAGAAATGGAATGAAAGTAAGACCTTCCGTCAAGAAAATATGCCCCAAGTGTAAGGTTATCCGGCGCAAGGGAGTGCTTCGAGTTATCTGCGAAAACCCCCGGCACAAACAGCGCCAGGGCTAGGGCAGGAGACGTATTGTGGCGAGAATAGCAGGTGTTGATTTGCCGCGAGGCAAAAGGGTGGACATTGCGCTCACCTATATTTATGGCATTGGCCGCACGACGGCCCTGAAAATTCTGGACACCACCGGAGTCAACTGGGAGCGTGGTATTGACGATCTCTCCGCTGACGAAGTGAACGAGATCCGTAAGGAACTCGAACAGCACTACAAGGTGGAAGGCGATCTTCGCCGTGAAGTGTCCGGTAACATCAAACGTCTTATGGACATTGGCTGCTACCGCGGCCTTCGTCATCGTCGCGGCCTGCCCGTGCACGGCCAGCGCACGCACACCAACGCGCGTACCCGTAAGGGCCCCCGCCGTGGTGCAGTGGGCAAAAAGAAGTAGGCGTGCGGGCTGCGCTTGTCGCAGTTTGTAAAGCGGACGCAGCATTCGTGCTGCCGTGAGGACGAACGGATTTTCCGCCGCGCGCGGAGCATAAATCTGACAAGCTCCATCCAGAGGGATAGATATGGCCAGACCCAAAAAAGCGGTCAAGAAAAAGGAAAAGAAAAACGTGCCGGTGGGCATAGCCCACATTCAGGCTTCGTTTAATAATACCATTATTACTTTTACGGATACGCGCGGAAACGCCGTTTCCTGGGCATCTTCGGGCCAGAGCGGCTTTAAGGGCTCACGTAAGTCCACGCCTTTCGCAGCCCAGGTTGCTGCTGAAACGGCCGCCCGCAAGGCGCAGGACAACGGCATGCGTACAGTTGGCATCTATGTGAAAGGCCCCGGCTCCGGCCGTGAAGCCGCCATGCGAGCCATTTCGGCTGCTGGCCTGAAGGTTGCCTTCATTCGTGATGTCACGCCCATTCCGCACAATGGCTGCCGGCCGCCCAAGCGCCGCCGCGTCTAGTCGGCCCTGCCCGGGTCGTGCCTGTAACGTAAGAGGATTAATAAATGGCCAAATATACTGAAGCAAAGTGCCGTATGTGTCGCCGCGAAGGCTGCAAGCTCTTTTTGAAGGGCGACCGCTGCTTCACCGACAAATGCGCTTATGATCGCCGCCCCTACGCTCCCGGCCAGCATGGCCGTGCCCGCAAGAAGGTGAGCGAATACGCCGTTCAGCTGCGTGAAAAGCAGAAGACGCGCCGTATTTACGGTATCCTGGAGCGTCAGTTCCACGGATACTTTGTTAAAGCCGATATGCAGAAGGGTGTCACTGGTACCAACCTGCTCGTGATTCTTGAACGCCGCCTGGATAACGTTGTCTTCCGCCTTGGCTTTGCCAACTCGCGCAATCAGGCTCGCCAGCTCGTGCGTCACGGCGTGTTCACCCTCAATGGCCGCAAGGTAGACATTCCTTCCTTGCAGGTGCGTGTGGGCGACAGCATTGAAGTGCCTGAAAAGAATCGCAAGATTCCCGTGCTTGCAGAAGCTCAGGAAGTTATTGCCCGCCGTGGCTGCCCCGCCTGGCTTGAAGCCGACGGCGCTGCCTTCAAAGGCACTGTCAAGGCCATGCCGCAGCGTGACGACATCCAGTTCCCCGTCAACGAGCAGCTTATCGTCGAACTTTACTCGAAATAACCGGGGGTTCGCATGCTTATTAAACAGGGCGAACGCCTTATCAATGCGCGCAACTGGTCGGAGCTTGTCAAGCCTGATCAGATCATGCGCGAAGAAGAGACCGCCAGCGGCACACACGGCAAGTTTGTCTGTGAACCTCTGGAAAGGGGCTACGGCACCACCATCGGTAATGCCATGCGCCGCGTCCTTCTGGCCTCCCTTCAGGGGGCGGCCTTTGTGTCGGTAAAAATCATCGGTGTACAGCACGAGTTCAGCAGCATTCACGGCGTTCAGGAAGACATCACTGATGTCATTCTGAACCTCAAGCAGGTGCGGCTGCGTATGGACACGGAAGAACCCCAGCGTCTGACCCTTCGGGTTGAGCGCAAGGGCGCGGTGACCGCTGCCGACATTATGGCCAATCAGCACGTTGAAGTACTTAACCCTGATTTGCACATAGCGACCCTCACTGAGGACGTCGTGCTGGAGATGGAGTTGGAGGCCCGCATGGGCAAGGGCTACGAGCCTGCGGACATGCACGAAGGTCTGACCGAAGAAATCGGCATCATCAAGCTGGATTCCAGCTTCTCCCCTGTCCGCAAAGTTGCGTACACGGTGGAGCAGGCCCGAGTTGGCCAGATGACCAACTATGACCGTCTTCTGTTGGAAGTGTGGACTGATGGCTCCCTTACGCCTGAAGACGCCATTGCTTACAGCGCCAAGATCATCAAGGATCAGATATCCGTATTCATCAACTTTGATGAGCGTGTATCCGGCGACATGCGCAATGGCAGCGGCGAAAGCGGCGAAGTCAATGAGCATCTTTTCAAAAGCATTGACGATCTTGAGCTTTCCGTTCGTGCCACCAACTGCTTGCGTAGCGCCAATATAGCGCTTGTGGGTGAACTGGTGCAGCGCACGGAAGCTGAAATGCTCAAGACCAAGAATTTCGGCCGCAAATCGCTGGACGAAATCAAGAGTATGCTTTTGAGCATGGGCCTCGACTTCGGCATCAAGGTCGACTCTTTCGACAAGAAATATCAGGAATGGAAAAGGAAGCAGCAAAATGAGGCATAGCAATTCCGGCAGGAAACTTTCGCGTACTCCTGCGCACCGTAAGGCGCTGTTGCACAATCTCGCCAAGGCGCTGCTGATCCACGGCAAAATCCGCACCACGGAAATCAAGGCCAAGGAGCTTCGCCGCGTCGTTGAGCCCCTGATCACCCTTGCCAAGCGCAACGACCTGCACGCCCGCCGTCAGGCCTACCGTGTGCTTAACGATCATGCCCTGGTCAAGCGCCTGTTTGATGAAATCGGTCCTGTTTTCGCCGGCGTGCCCGGTGGTTACACCCGTATTCTCAAAATGGCCATGCCCCGTAAGGGCGATAACGCCCCTATGGCTATTATTGAATTGACCCGTAGCACTGAAGCGGCTGTTGAAGCCACCAAGGCTGCTCCTGCGAAGGAAGCCAAGGTTGCTGATGAGGCTGCCAAGCCCAAGCGTGCTCGCAAGCCCAAGGCAGAAGAAGCTGCTGCTGAATCCGCCAAGGAAGAAGGCGAAGCCAACTAGGCAAGCACTTTCTGGGTTATAGGTATATTCGAAGGGGGCGCAATGCGCCCCCTTTGTTTTTTTGCTAGAGCAGATTGGGTTTGAACCGTTTCAAATTTCAATGCTCTATTCAGCGTAAATTTTTTTTAACTGAATTTATCGAGAGTTCCGTCGCGTTACACCTTTGCGCGGTTTGAGAAGTTTGGTGTCTGCGATATGCAACGTCAGACTTGGTTCGTTGTTCTAAGTATTAGTCTCTGTGTTCCCAGTCTTATTTTGATGCCGGAACTGGCCTAGCGTCAGGCTCGATTGTTTTACCCACGTTGTCAAAACAGCTAACGCTCTTGCCTCTTTCGTGCAACCGCGCTGCCCCTTCCTTGAACTGCATTGTTTTGAACCTGCTTTTGACCTTTGGTTGACATAAGCGCATACTATTCTAAGGCATTGGGTCGATGTAATTTTTTGCAAGGAGACGCGCATGAAGCTTTTGGAAAAAGCCCGCGCTGCCGGCTGAGCGGCAAAACTTGCTCCAGGGGCCCTGGAGCGGCTTTTGCGCGGCCTGCCCTCCGACACCCGGCCTGACCTTGAATCCCGTGTGCTGGCTGGCCGTGCCCGCAACGAAGATGCGGTTGTTTTAACTGTTCCGTCTGGTTGCGCGCTTGTACAGACGGTGGACATTCTTGCGCCCATTGTAAATGATGCCTTCAGCTTTGGGCGCATTGCCGCGGCCAATGCTCTCTCGGACGTATACGCTATGGGAGGCCAGCCGTGGAGCGCTATGAATGTGGCTTTTTTTCCGCAGGCCTTGGCTGAGGATGATCCCCAGGGGATTCTTGCTGCCATACTGCGTGGTGGTCTGGATGCCATGAATGAGGCGGGAGCGGTGCTGGCTGGTGGGCATACGGTACAGGACGACGAACTCAAGTACGGCCTTGCCGTAACCGGGATCATTGATCCCTCTCATATGGCCCGCAATGACGGCCTTGAAAAAGGGCAAAAACTCTTGTTAACCAAACCGTTGGGAACGGGTGTGCTGGCCACAGGCGTAAAAGCTCGCTGGGACGGAGCTGACGAGAGTGAAGCAGAAATCACCCGATGGTGCTCACGTTTGAACAAGGTGGGCGGTGAAGTTATCCGCAAGCTAAAGCTTACTGCAGCCACTGATATTACGGGTTTTGGTCTTGGGGGCCATGTGCTTGAAATGGCGGTCGCCTCGGGTGTCTGTGTGATTCTTCATTCAGATGCCTTGCCGCTTTTGCCGCGCGCCCTCGAGTATGCACGCGACGGCCTTATACCAGCGGGCAGTCATCTGAACAGAAAGCACTGCGCTTGTTCAACCCTGGTCGAAGAAAATGTGGATGAGGCCATTGAAAGCCTGGCCTTTGATGCCCAGACTTCTGGTGGGCTGCTTCTGGCTGTTCATCCGCATCAGGTTGAAGAAGCACAGCAAATGTTGCTGGCTGGCGGCGATTTGGCCTGTCTGGTTGGTGAGGTCGCCGAAGCCCGTTCAGACGGAAAGGCTCTGATTTTAAGGTAAGCTGCCAGCAAAAACAAATTTTCGTGATAGGCCGATGCTTGAAGCTGCCAGCGCGACGGTGGTTACGACAGAGTGCTATTTGGGCTGATGGCAGGGGCTGGCGGGTTTATTACTCTTTTTTTTAACTTGCTGGTTGCCATTGGCTTTTAAGGTGTTAGTATTAAAGAGTTGCGATTTTGTTGCCTGTTCCATTTTTGCCGCCGTGCAGCCAGCAGCTATGACGGACCATGTCCTGGCTTGCGGGCCGAGCGCAAGTGTGCTATGGAAACACGCTTTGCGAGAGTGGCGGAATTGGTAGACGCACTGGACTTAGAATCCAGCACCATAGGTATGGGGGTTCAACTCCCCCCTCTCGCACCATCACGCCCACCCAGAAAAGGAGCCCCACGTGGAATATAGCGCTGAAGACATTTCGCCGGTAAGAAAAAAGGTCGTCATCACCACGGAACCCCAGGAAGTCGAAGCCGCCATTATGGGCGCAGTCGCCCTGTACAAAACCTCCGTGCAGGTTGACGGTTTCCGTAAAGGAAAAGTTCCGGCCTCGGTCATCGAGCAGCGCTTCCGCGACAAAATTTATGAAGAAGCCCGTCAGGACCTCATCAATGTGCACATCAATGATGTGATGCAGAAGCTCAACGTCATGCCGCTTTCCGGCCTTGATGTGGATACGCCGGACTCCTTTGAGCGCGGCAAGGGCTTTGCCTATACCATTGAATTTGAAGTTCTGCCCGCTTTTACCCTGCCTCCTTATGAAGGTATGGACGTGGAGCAGGAAAAAGTTGAGGTTGACCAGAAAGAAGTGCAAGAAGTGCTGGACCGCATTCTGCGTGACCGCGCCCAGCTTGTGCCTGTAGACGGCTCGGGCCCTGCTGTTGACGGCCAGATTGCCACCGTTGACTTTGCCGCTTTTGAAAACGGCGAACCTGTGGAAGGTGTAAAGGCCGAAAGCTTTGATCTGGCCCTTGGCGAGCGTCAGGCTTTGGAAGACTTTGAAGCCCTGGTCAAGACCGTGAAATACGGTGAAGAAGGCGAAGGCGAAATCCGCTTCCCCGAAGATTTTCTTGCCAAGGACCTGGCTGGTAAAACCGTGACCATGAAGGTCAAGGTTCATGCCATCAAGGAACGCAAGCTGCCCGAGCTCGACGACGAACTTGCCAAGACGCTTGGTCTTGAAAGCGTGGAAAAGCTGAAGGAAACCATCGGCAACAGTTACACCCAGAGCCGCGGCAATCTGAACAAGAGCGTAGCTCAGAAGACCCTGCTGGACGCTCTGCTCAAGATGGTGGAATTTGAATTGCCCCCCAGCCTTGTGGAAGTTCAGATGAACACGCTGCTGGGCGATATGGCTGCGCGGCTTGAACGTCAGGGCCGTAGCCTTGAAAGCCTGGGCAAGAGCATGGAAGAGCTGCGCAAAGAAACGCAGCCCCAGGCCGACGAGTTGGCCCGTTCGCAGGTTCTGCTTCTTTCTATCGCCAAGAAAGAAGGGTTGGACGTTACCGATCAGGAAGTCAACACCCAGATTTACCAGCTTGCCATGCGTACGGGCGAAGATTTCAAGTCGCTGCGTGAACAGTATGAACGCTCTGGCATGATCTTCGTGCTGCGTGATCGCATGCTGGCAGACAAGGCCATGGACCTTATTTACGCCAAGGCCAATGTTAAGGAAGTGGAACCCAAAGCTCCCGAAGCCGGGGCAGAGGGTGAAGCCGCGCCGGGCGCAACCGCCAGCGCTCAGCCCGGCGACAAGGAAGGCAAATAAGATTAAGGGAAGGCGGCCCCTAAGGCCGCCTTTTGCTTTTTTTGCGGCCCGGATACCTCTGGACCGCTATATCCGGCCCTTTGGGCCATGTAGTGAGGCTCACATGTCGCTAGTTCCTATGGTTATCGAAACCACTGGCCGTTCCGAACGCGCCTATGATATTTACTCGCGCCTGCTCAAGGACCGTATCGTTCTTCTGGGTTCCGAGGTCAACGACACCGTGGCCTCGCTCATTTGTGCCCAGCTGCTTTTCCTTGAGTCTCAGGATCCTGAAAAAGAAATTTATCTTTATATCAATTCTCCCGGCGGCTCAGTTACGGCCGGCCTTGCCATTTATGACACCATGCGCTTTATTTCCGCGCCTGTTTCAACGGTGTGCATGGGGCGGGCCGCCAGCATGGGTGCCTTCCTGCTGGCTGCGGGTAAGCCGGGTATGCGTTATGCGTTGCCCAACAGCCAGATCATGATCCACCAGCCTTCGGCAGGGTATCAGGGGCAGGCCACGGATATTGAAATTCATGCCCGCGAGGTGCTGCGCCTTAAAGAACGCCTCAACCGCATGCTTGCCGAAAACACCGGACGCCCCTGCAAGGACATCGTCAAGGCGACCGAACGAGATAACTTTTTGACTCCTGAAGAAGCCAGAGAGCTGGGCATCATCGACCGCGTACTGACTTCGCGCCATGAAATGGCTCAGGAAAAGAGCGAATAAATATGGCCAAGAACGACAAACCCACGGTCAGCGAACCTCTGGCGTGCTCCTTTTGCGGGCGCAGCGAGCTTGAGGTGCGCAACCTTATCGTGCAGGACGGTGCCAGCATCTGCGACAGGTGCGTAAAGGCCTGCAACGACATCATCGCCCGCGACCAGGTGGAAAACACCGAGGGCGACGAGCGTCTGCTTTCACCTCAAGAGATAAAAGACAGGCTTGACCAGTACGTCATTGGTCAGCACGAGGCCAAAAAAATTCTTTCCGTGGCCGTGCACAACCATTACAAGCGTGTGTTCTACGCAGACGCAACGGGCGACGATGACGTTGAGCTTGAAAAAAGCAATATCCTGCTGGTTGGCCCTTCGGGCAGCGGCAAGACCTTGCTGGCCAAAACGCTGGCCCGCGTGCTGCGTGTGCCTTTTGCCATTGCCGACGCCACGACCCTGACTGAAGCCGGTTACGTGGGCGAAGATGTGGAAAACATTCTGGTTCAGCTTCTGCAAAATGCCGATTATGACCTGGAAGCCGCCAGCAAGGGCATCATCTACGTTGACGAAATCGACAAGATCTCACGCAAGGGCGACGGCCCCTCCATCACACGTGACGTGTCGGGCGAGGGTGTGCAGCAGGCTTTGCTGAAAATTATTGAAGGCACCGAAGCCAACATTCCTCCCAAGGGGGGCCGCAAGCACCCGCAGCAGGAATTCATCCGCATGGACACGAGCAATATTCTGTTCATCGTGGGCGGCGCTTTTGTGGGCCTGGACAAGATCGTTGGATCGCGCATGAGCGGCGGGGCTATGGGCTTTGGCGCAAAGGTACGCGCCAGCAAGGAAATGCCCTTGAGCGAACTGCTGGACAGAATTCATCCGCAGGATTTGGTGAAGTTCGGTCTCATCCCCGAGTTTGTGGGCCGTATACCCATCATCACGCATGTGGACGAACTGGACGAAGCAGACCTGGTGCGTATTCTCACCGAACCCAAGAATGCTCTGGTGCGTCAGTACCAGAAGCTTTTCGGCTTCGAAGACGTGACCCTGCGCTTTACGCCCAATGCCCTCAAGGCTATTGCAGCCAAGGCCATTGAGCGCAAGACCGGAGCGCGTGGTTTGCGCAACGTGATGGAACGTACCATGCTGGATATCATGTTCAAGCTGCCCTCCATGCCCAATGTGCGCGAGTGCCTCATCAATCAGGCTGTTATTGATAAAGGTAAGGAACCTGTGCTGCTGTTCGGAGAAGCGGGCGAGAATTCGGCCGCGAAGGGCGGTCAGGCGCAGGCGAGTGGTGATTCCGCCTAAAGCCTGTTCTGGGCTTGGCCGATACGTTTTAGCGGGAGTGGCGGAACAACGCTGCCCCGGCAAAAAACTCTCTGCGCGGATTTTTCAATTCGCGCAGAGCAGTTTACCATTACAAATAAAACTGCTCTAATCTCCCAAGCGTATACGCCGCGTTAAAGCGGCTCCATCTGGTCTTTCAGGGGAAAACTATGACTGAATCCGAACGCGGCACTGTTAAATTCGTGGACTTGCCCATCATGCCTCTGCGCGAGGTGGTCATGTTTCCGCGTTCCATCATGCCGCTCTTTGTGGGGCGCGAAGCCTCAATCAAGGCCATAGAAGCCGCACAGTCCAGCTACAGCAAACAGATCTTTCTGGTAGCCCAGCGCGAACCGGAACTGGAAAAACCCGAAGCGTCTGATCTTGCCCCCGTGGGCGTTGTGAGCAAGGTTCTTCAGATGTTGCGCCTGCCCGATGGCACCATCAAGGTGCTCTTTGAGGGCATGTACCGTGCCAACTGGGAAGATCTGCGTGAAGATGAGCAGTGCGCCGTGGTGCGGGTAAGCCGCCGCAGTGAACACCAGAGCCGTCCTGATGAACGGGAGGCACTGGTGCGCGCCGTACATGAGGCTCTGGAAGATTTTTCCAAGAACAATAAAAAGCTTTCGCAGGAATCCGTGCTTTCCATGATGGCTTTGCACGATTCCGGCCCGCTGGCTGATGCCATCATTCCTAATCTCAAGGTGGACTACCGCAAGAAGCAGGAAGCCCTTGAGCTGGACGACGTGACCGAGCGTCTGGAATTGGCCTACGAGATGCTGCACGGCGAAGTGGCGCTGGCTTCCGTAGAAAAGCGCATCAAGAACCGCGTCAAGGTTCAGATGGAGCGCAATCAGCGCGAGTATTATCTCAATGAGCAGATCAAGGCCATCAACAAGGAAATGGGGCGCGATGACGACCCCCTTGCCGAGGTAGATGAACTTGAGCAGAAGCTGAAAGCCCGCGACATGCCTGAAGAGGCACGTCAAAAGGCTCTTTCAGAAGCCAAAAAGCTGCGCAGCATGCCGCCCTCGGCTGCCGAGTACACGGTTGTGCGCAACTATGTGGACTGGATTCTTGATCTGCCCTGGAATGATCTGAAGCAGATCGATATTGATATTGAAAAAGCGCGCAGTATTCTGGACGGCGACCACTACGGGCTGGAAAAGCCCAAGGAACGCATCCTTGAATACTTGGCCGTGCAAAAGCTTTCGCAGGGGCTCAAAGGGCCCATCCTCTGTTTTGTGGGGCCTCCCGGCGTGGGCAAAACTTCGCTGGCCAAATCCGTAGCCAAGGCCACCGGGCGCGATTTTGTGCGCCTGTCCTTGGGCGGAGTGCGCGACGAGGCTGAAATTCGCGGTCATCGCCGTACCTATGTGGGCGCATTGCCGGGCAAGATCATTCAATCCCTCAAGAGGGTGAAGTACAACAATCCCCTGTTCTGCCTGGACGAAGTGGACAAGATGACCTCCGACTACCGGGGGGATCCGTCCTCGGCCCTGCTGGAAGTGCTGGACCCGGAACAGAACCACACCTTTATGGACCACTATCTGGATCTGGAATACGACCTGTCCAAGATACTTTTCATCACCACGGCCAACTCGCTGCACACCATTCCTGTGCCCTTGCTGGACCGCATGGAGATCATTGAACTTAACAGCTATCTTGAGACGGAAAAACGTCACATTGCGCGGCATTTTCTTCTGCCCCGCCAGATCGAGGAGCACGGCCTCAAGGAAAGCAATATCCGCGTGTCGGACAATGCCATTCTTGAAGTTATCCGCTCCTACACCCGTGAAGCTGGCGTGCGTAACCTTGAGCGTGAGATTGCCGCCTTGTGCCGCAAAACTGCCATCAAGCTTGTGGAAGAGGATAATCTGGACAAGTGCGTGAATATTTCGCGCCAAAGTCTGGCCTCTACACTTGGCGTCAAAAAATACCGTCATGACGAGCGCGAAGCCGAACCCCAAGTCGGAGTATGCGCCGGGCTTGCCTATAACCAGCGCGGTGGTGAAATTCTGCTGGTGGAAACTACCCTTATGGCCGGGTCTGGTCAGGTGGTCACCACGGGCAAGCTGGGTGAAGTCATGACAGAATCGGCCAAAGCTGCGCTTTCCTACGTGCGTTCACGGGCTGAAGTGCTTGGTCTTGACCCCCGCTTCCATCGCAAGGTGGACATTCACGTTCACGTGCCTTCAGGAGCAACACCCAAGGACGGCCCTTCGGCGGGTATCACCCTGGCGACCTCCATTACCTCGGCGCTGCTTGGCATCCCTGTGCGTAATGATGTGGCCATGACGGGTGAAATATCCCTGAGGGGACGCGTGCTGCCCATTGGCGGCTTGCGTGAAAAACTGCTGGCGGCCCGCCGCAGCGGCATTAAAAAAGTACTCATGCCCCGCGACAATGAAAAGGATCTCAAGGAAGTACCCGACGAGGTTTTGAAAGATCTTGAGATTGTTTTTGTGGATCATGTGGATGAAGTTCTGCCTCAGGCTCTGGACGCCACCGCAGAGGAGATATTCTCCGGCCGGGCAACAGCCCAGCCTATCTGCCGTATCCTGCGCCCGGAAAAAAATGAAGCAGAAGGTAAAAAGCAGCCTGCGCAATAGCGCCGGACAGCATCATAAAACAGTAAAGCCCGCCATTGGCGGGCTTTACTGTTTTATGGCCCCTGGCGAAACAGGAAGGCTTTGTTCAGCATTTCCAGCAGGTGTGACCATGACGGAATTGTGGAGAGGCAGGACGTGCTGTGATTGTTCAACGCAAGGCTTGTAGGCAGATGCGGGCGTCAAGGCTTTGACCAAAAACAGATTTTATTTTTATAACATGCTATAATTATAGTTTAAAAAAATATTGGCAAGCCCTTTGCAACTAATTGGCATACGATGGCGCTCAGCGCTGTCCATCCCTTTGCTTTTGGAGGTAGGGCATGTTCTTCTTACTGGGCGGTCAGGAAAAAAAGGCTCGCAAAGCCGAAAAACAGGCACGCGTATCAGATGCCACAGCTCGTGTGCGTGAGGTTTTTCTGGCTGGGCGTTTTCCCGTGGTGACCACGCATCAGGTCGAAGGACGACGCATTGCCAAGGTCTTGGGCCTTGTCTGCTGCCGGGGTTTTGACTCTGAAGAAGCTTTTTTTGGCATGGCCGGGCGTGCTATGAACAAAGGCGCGCAGGCCATTGTGGGATATAGTGAAAATGTGGCCTTCCACCCGGATGGCAGCAAATATTTTTCCTGCTTCGGCACTGCGGTCATGTTCGAGTATGATCCGGCTGACCCTGAAGCTCTGCCTATTATGCTGCAACAGAAGTTCAGGGCGCAGGAACAGCTTTCTGCCCTGAATGAGGTTATTTAGGGCTCCATTCTAAAATTGGTGGGACTGGCCAGGGCCAGTTCGAATGCCGCAAGCGTTGCATGTCTGCTCTGTGAGACTGCTGCCGCTCACCCTTGAGGAGCATATACTGAGGCTGTCTACATCAGTTTTTGGACCTCCGGCGTGTGCCCGCCAAAAGGACCACAAAGCCCCCGTCAAACGACGGGGGCTTTTACGTTCGGCAAATGTTCTTGATGGCTAGGCCTTATATCTCGCCTTTTTCCATCATCTCTGCAACCTGCGCCACGTCCTTGTCGCCACGGCCAGACAGGTTGACCAGCAAAATGGCGTCAGCAGGCATGTCAGGAGCCATTTTCATAGCCTGCGCCAGCGCGTGTGAAGACTCAAGAGCCGGAATGATGCCTTCATGGCGGGACAGGGCGAAAAATGCCTCCAGAGCTTCCTTGTCAGTGATGCTGACATATTCGGCACGGCCCGCGTCCTTGAGCATGGAGTGCTCTGGTCCCACCGAGGGGTAATCCAGCCCAGCTGAAATGGAGTACACGGCTCCGGCTTCACCGTTTTCATCCTTGAGCATGTACGAGTTGAAACCGTGCAGTACGCCCGGTTCGCCCAGGCAGAGTGATGCGGCGTGCTGCCCGTACTCGTTGCCGTGTCCGCCCGGTTCCACGCCGATGAGCCGTACTTTGGCGTCATCCAGAAAGCCAGAAAAAATGCCTATGGCATTGGAGCCGCCGCCCACGCAGGCCAGGGTTGCATCAGGCAGGCGACCGCAGGCTTCAAGCATCTGGGCGCGGGCTTCACTGCCCACTATGGCCTGGAACTGGCGTACCATGTAGGGGTAGGGGTGCGGCCCCACAGCAGAGCCAAGCACGTAGAACATTTCGTCATCAGCCACCCACAGCCCCAGAGCTTCGTCCACGGCTTCCTTGAGAGTGCGCTGCCCCGACGTGGCGGCTACCACTTCGGCTCCAAGCATACGCATACGGATGACGTTGAGGCGCTGGCGCTCCATGTCCACTTCACCCATGCAGATGGTGCACTTGAGGCCCATAAGAGCCGCCGTGGCCGCCGTGGCTACGCCGTGCTGCCCCGCGCCGGTTTCAGCAATGACACGGGTTTTGCCCATGCGTTTGGCCAGCAGGCATTGCCCAAGGGTATTGTTGATCTTGTGCGCGCCCAGGTGGTTGAGGTCTTCACGCTTGAGCCATATCTGGGCGCCGCCAAGCCTGCGGCTCAGGTTGGCACAGTGAAAGACCGGGCTGGGCCGTCCAGTATAGTGGAGGAAGAGGTCGTCCAGTTCACGCAAGAAATCGGGATCGGCCAGGGCCGCCTCCATTGCCACAGTTAGTTCTTCCAGGCGGGCTTTAACGGATTCAGGAACAAACTGGCCGCCGTAAGCGCCGAAAAAACCGTTGCTGTCCGGCTTGTTATTGGGGGCGGAATGCTGGCTCATATGATCTCCTTGCTGATAAAACTCATAGGTACTTTGGGGATGCGTCTCGCACTCATGCTGCAGTGAATTGCGGTCAGGGCCGCAGCTCAGTGCCCGGTCAGAAAAAAGTCAGTTGCGGGCATGGGCAAGCCTGAAAAGCGCGGGTGCTGGAAAACGGTTCTCACTCTGGCTTTTTGGCCCTGCTGTGTCAAGATATGGGTGGTTGCGAGTATGCTTGGGCCTTTCATTCCAAAGGCATGCGGTTTGTGATTTTGATAGCTCGTCTTGCTGCATGGCGAGGTTTCGCATATGCTACTTTGGTCAGCGCCACTGCGCGCCAAGGAGTTGTAATGCTGAACGAAAAATTTACAGGTAACGGCAAGGTGGTATTGCTGGCCGGCGGTGGAAAAATCTACACGGACATCGCGGCCCGCTTTGTGCGGAGTGAACGTGACCTTGAGGACATCGTGGCCTCGCCGTACTCGAAAAAAATAGTAGAGAACATTTTGTCTTCCGGGCACAGAGCTGCTCTGGAATTTGATTTTTTTATCTTTGGGCTTGAGGGATACTCGCGCGTTACCGAAACACAGCTGGTGCGCAAGCGCCTGGCCTCCTATCTGATCAAATCCGGCCGGGCAGAGCTGGGCGGAAAGCGGCGCTATTCTGTTGTGTATCCGCAGAATGCGGCAGAGTTCACAGCTCAGGTAAACCTGCCTGGCGGGGGAACTGTCAACCTGAGTGGGCGTGATCTGGCCGATTTGGGCCGTCAGTGGTATGACGCGGGACTTGATGCCGGACTGCCTGAAGAAGATTTGCGCTATTTGAAGCCCCAGGCCACAGAATTCAAAGCTATCGTGGGCATGAACGCCCACGCGCTGCTGGACTGGTTTTCCATTCGCTGTTGCCGCAACGCGCAGTATGAGATCAGGCATCTCGCATGGCAGATGTTACGGCTGTGCCGCAAGGCAGCTCCCGACCTGTTTGCGGGCGCTGGCCCCAACTGCGTGCAGATGGGGTACTGTCCCGAAAACGGGCTTCAGAACGCCCGCTGTAAGGGCCGCATCATCACCAAGGATGAGGCCATGACCTTGTTGCGCGCGAACAGAAACGCCAGCGCGGGAGCACCGCCCGTCGCGGACGAATTTGCCGGAGAATAGTTTAGTCTGCCTTCTGGCGGAAATTTTGCGTATCTTTGAATGACGCCTGCCGTTGTGCGGCTGACGATTGCTGTTTCTCCCGTGATGCCTGTGCTGACTGGCTGTAGGTCCGGATAAATTTGAATATGGCAGGGTAGGTCATGCTGAAACTGCCAGCTCTTGTGAAGGTGGTTATGCCGCCAGCCGCGCTCGTATGGCAGCAGCGGGAGTGCTTCAGCAAGATTGCCTCAAGCTGACTGAATGAAATAGGGCCGGAACTTCATGTTCCGGCCCCGGTATCTCTTCTGGTACAGTGACTCACCGCTCTTCATTCTGCGAAAATGGCTGGGCATGCATGTTGTTTTCAGCTGCTTCGCCATATCTGTGGGCGACATGCCGGGTGGCTTCATCATCTTTGGGACCATTGACGATAGCGCCGATCATGACTCCCAAATGTCCCATAGCGAGAGCAAGCCACCAGACTCGATAAAAATCATGGCCGAAAATTCCGTTGAACAGCCATGCCACAAATCCTATCCAGAACCATGCCGCCATGTGCCAGTAGATGCTCTTTCCTCTATGAGGGCGTTCTGCCAGAAGGCAAGGGCGAATGCGTTGGTAGCCCCACCATGAGAAACCCAGCAGAAAGATCATGCCCAGGGTAAATCCAATGATTCCGTGTGCATAAAGCATATCAAGATACAGGTTGTGCGGATGGCTTATGGTAATGAGGTCTTTCTCCGGCGTGAGGCCGAGGGAACGAAAGGCGCTGTTATATTGCCCGGCCCCGGCTCCAAACCAGGGGTGTTCAAGAAAAACGCGCCAGCCCAGTTTCCATAAGCTCCACCTGCCGTCGTCCACTACCGCATCCAGGCGGGCGCGCCCCTGGGCCAGAAGAACCAAAAGCAAGGCTGCACCAGCGAAGAGTATGCTTTTCCAGCGATTGGAAGACCCTGTCAGCAAAAACCACAGGCCAAAGGCTGCTGCAATGGCCAATGCGCCACTGCGGCTGCCTGCGCCTGCAAGCAGAAAAAACGCTGGCCACAAGGTTGCTGCGCAGAGCAGCAGCGTGGGCAGGCGTGAAAGAGATTGGCGCAAAATGTACCACAGGCCGAAGGCCGGGATCAGAGCCAGGGCGATATAGTTGCCCACCTCATAATCGTCAAAGCTGCCTGTGAGGCGTCCGCTATTGGGCGGGTAACCCATAAGAAAATCTTTGCCCGTCTGCGCTTGCCATACGCCGTCCAGGCCTTGCCAGAATACAGCCAGTACACTGGCCCAGACCAGTCGGCGCAGATCTTTTTCACAGCGGACGCATTCCATCGCGATGAAGGGAAGAATAAAACCCTTGTTGAGGCCGGAACCCGCGTGTTGCAATGATGCGATTACGTTTTCGGAAAAGGCCACGCCGATAAAAATCATGAGTCCAAGGCAGACAAAAAGCGGCCACGGGGTGAGCCGCCGCAGAACGCTGTTTCGCCAGTTGTGGCGGTAGTAAAGGATCAGGAATATCAGACAAAGCAGGGGCATAATGTCGCGGATAGCGTAGCCCATAGGGAATGTGACCAGAGAAGCCCAGAAGGACCAGAACAGGCAGGAGAACCAGCGCTCTGCCGGAGGGGACTGCCGGAAAGCTTCGGCCAACGTCCGTAGGGCGGCCAGACGGCTTTTTCCGTATTCCAGTAGGTTGTACACTGTCCCTCCATGCCAAAAAATATAAAGCTGACTTGTATGAGGCTCAATAATACCCTGTGGACATTGGTAATTCAAGTGGGGCAAAAACCTTGCCATCTGAAGGCAGGCAAAATATACTAAGCTAATACGTGAGCTTACTATGAGGATAATATGGCACGATTTACTGGTTTTGATGAGGTTTACAGCGCTCTTTACGTTGATTTCGACAATATTTTCACCCGATTTCTTGAAATTGACCCCGAGGCCGCACGCGCTTTTGGTTCTGCACCCTACCGCTGGGTGCGCTGGATAGAAAATCATGCCTTGCGCATTCTTTATGGCGAGGGCGTACGCCGCCGCATTCTGAAGCGTATGTGTTATCTTAATCCACAGAGATATCAGGAATTTCGTAATTTCTTCATCCGTAGCGCCTTTCAGGTGGTGGACTGTCCTCCGCTTACATCGCGTGGCAAGACCAGCACTGACATCCACTTGGTCATGGACTGTATGGATGATCTTTCGCATTCCACCAAGTTTGACGAGTTTATCATCCTTTCTGGCGATGCCGATTTCACGCCCTTGCTTATCCGCCTTCAGGAGCACGCCCGCCGCACCCTGGTGCTGTCAGTGGGATATTCTTCCCCGGCGTATACGGCTGCGGCATCGTGGCGCATCCGCGAAGACTGGTTTTTGCAACAGGCTCTGCGAGATGACCGTGACGATCTGGATGGCGACGGTGTGGACACTGTAGGAAAATCGGTCCCCCATATATTACCGCATGCCCGAAAAATTGATGCTGGCGACAGCAACGGGTACGGCAATAAAGCAGAGGATATTCCATCAGACATCCCTGATGGCAACGAACCTTCCCCCGGCAACACATGGTAAACGTGTTCTTGAAGTAGCGTGTTTGAACGGCTTGGGCGCTTGACGCGACGTGCGCTCGACGCTAAAGAAGAACACGCTCTTTTCTGGCTGCCCGCCCCGCACTGGTGGCACTGCGCAATCCGGTAAAAAACGGTCCAACAGCGGTCTGTTTGCCGCTCGAGCGGCGTTGCGGAGCAGGCGTCCCCCCCACAGACGCCGTGGGCGGCGGGCTTTGAAGGAAACCATTTTAGGAGGTCCCCATGCTTCGCCGAATTACCCTCGCCATGATTGGTCTCGTTCTTATGTGCAGCCCTGCTTTGGCGGCTGAGAAAATTGTGGTTGCCAGCGACTGTACCTGGCCGCCAATGGAAATGCTTGACGCCAACAAAAAACCTGAAGGCTATTCCACGGACTATCTGCGCGCCATTGGCAAGGCAGTAGGCCTGGATATGGATGTTCGCAATGTGGCCTGGGATGGCATTTTCAGCGGCATTGCCACTGGGCAGTATGACGTGGTGGCTTCTTCTGTCACCATTACGCCCGAGCGCCAGAAGCAGTTTGATTTTACCGATCCGTACTACGAAGTGGTGCAGGCCGTTGTGCTGCCTGAAGGGCAGAACATCAAGGATCTTGCTGGACTGAAAGGCAAAAAAGTGGGCGGGCAGATCGGCACCACCGGTATATTTGTGCTGCGCAAGGCTGATGTGGGCGCGGACATCAAGGAATATGACGATGTGGGCCTGGCTATGCAGGACCTTGTGAATGGCCGTATTGACGCTGTGATCTGCGATGATCCCGTTGCTATGTATTATGCCAATAAGAAAGCCGATACCGCCGGCAAGCTGAACCTTTCGTACAAGACGGACGAAAAAGAATACTACGGCTTCACCGTACGTAAGGGCCGCAAGGATCTTCTTGAAAAGCTGAACAAGGGTATCAAGGAAGTAAAGGCTTCTGGAGAAGAAGCCAAGATTATTGAAAAATGGATGGGCAAATCCAATTAGCCCGCAAGGGAACGCTGCTGACGCATGCCAGCGGCGTTTGCCGCTATGCAAGGAGGTTTCATGATCCGTCGTCTTACTCTCACCCTGTTGACCCTGGCTCTGCTTTGCGGTCAGGCTGTGGCCGCTGAAAAATATATTGTGGCTACAGACTGCACCTGGCCCCCTATGGAATTTCTTGACGAAAACAAGCAGCCCGTGGGCTTTGACGTTGACTTCATTACCGAGGTGGGCAAGGCCGCCGGTTTTGAAGTTGATGTCCGCAATATTGCCTGGGACGGCATTTTTGGCGGCGTGGCTACTGGTCAGTACGACATTGTTGCGGCTGCCACCACCATCACGCCCGAGCGCCAGAAGCAGTTTGACTTCTCTGACCCTTACTATGAAGTGGCTCAGGCTGTGGTGCTGCCTGCCGGGCAGAGCATCAAGAGCCTTGAAGACCTCAAGGGCAAGAAGGTCGGTGGCCAGATCGGCACCACCGGCGTTTTCGTCATTCGCAAGTCTGGCGTTCCCGTGGACCTGAAGGAATATGACGATGTGGGTCTGGCCATTCAGGACATGCTTGGCGGCCGCCTTGACGCTGTCATCTGCGACGATCCTGTTGCTATGTACTATGCCAATAAAAAGGCTGACACCGCGGGCAAACTGAACCTTTCGTTCAAGACGGATGAAAAGGAATACTACGGTTTTACCGTTCGCAAGGGCCGCAAGGATCTTGTTGAAAAGCTGAACAAGGGCATCAAGGAAGTGAAAGCTTCCGGCGTTGAAGCCAAGTTGCTCGACAAGTGGATGGGCGCGTCCAAGTAGACCGCTTTCCATCATGACTTTATGGGCGTCCGGGCTCTTGCCCGGACGCCGCAGCCGTACTGATCTGAAGGATTGAGATGCACGATAAAAAAGACGGAAGCAAAGGCAATATCATTATGGTCACGGATGGAGCCT
>NZ_JASGDK010000063.1:0-31993 GCF_047607245.1 Desulfovibrio sp. | reverse complement strand
GTTTGTGCCTTATCTTTTGAATGGACGCTGCGGGTTGGGCTGCGAAGAAAGCGCTGGGGCATCCTTTCTGTGCTTCGACGGCAGCCCCTGGAGCACAGACAAAGATGGCCCTCTTATGTGTTTACTGGCCGCAGAAATGATGGCAGTAGAGCAGTCATCGCCCACAGAGCTGTATGAAAAACTCACAGGCAGGCTGGGTAGCCCGGTGTACCAAAGACTGGACGCGCCAGCCGACGATCAGGTGAGGGCCAAACTTAAGGCGTTAACTCCAGAGAATGTTGTATTGACAAGCCTTGGTGGTTCACCGGTTACCGAGATCATTACCAGAGCGCCTGCCAACGATGCCCCCATTGGTGGGGTGAAAGTTTCCAGTGCTGATGGCTGGTTTGCTGTCCGCCCATCGGGCACGGAACCAATCTGCAAGGTCTATACAGAAAGTTTTAAGGGCGAGGACCATCTGTCTGCTATTCAGAAAGACGCCATTGATTTTATGGAGCACCTGCTTAAATCCTGACAGCGAATCAAAATACATATAGTACAAAAAGTCCGACCCTAGGGCCGGACTTTTTGTTTACATTAAAGAATGCGTACTCCGCTTACTTGATAAAGTAGCCAACAGCTCGCCAAACTCCGTCAGCCTCTTTTTGCATCAGCAAGGCTTCTGATGCACCTTTTTTATTGGCAAAGCTTGTTTGAAAACGAAAAATCGCATACTCGCCATCAGCAACTCCGGGCAGAGTAGCGGTGGTCTCAGAAGATTGAAGCTTCCTGCTTGTTACTTCACCTAAAGGCTGTCGAGCCTTCGGCAAAGTCTTTTCCCAGTCTTTCTGCTCAATACCAGTTTTAAATGCTCCAGCGGCCTGATGCCATGTGGCTTGTGCATCACCTTTGTCTGCAAGAGCTAGCCACGCCTCAGCTGCTTCCGTTGCCACTTCAGGTGCTGTTGTGGCTCCAAAGGCTGCGATACTATGAATACAAAAACCTAAGGCGATCAGAAAAACCAGAAAAAACTTCCGCATTCTTATCTCCTAAAGGTCAACACTCTTTTTTAAAGCCGCAATTTCAGCTTGAGCCAACTGTCGCGCCGTCCCAACAGCAAGCTCCCTCAGCTCCAGCGGCCCTTGTGCTATTCGCTTCAGACTGAGGATTACAAGTCCCAGGTCACGGCACATACGGCGTATTTGACGATTTACACCTTGATGAAGAACCATACGCAACAGGGTACGCCCCTGAAGTAGCCGTATATCCACTTTCACAGGCATAAGCTTTTCGCCTTCAGCCAATAACATCCCACGGCGCATGGTGGCCAACGCCGCCTCTGGCACAGCCCCACGCACAAAAACTTCATAGGTTTTGGGCTGATGATGCCGAGGATGGGTAAGGCGTTGCGCGAGCTGACCGTCATTAGTCAACAACAATAAGCCTTCCGAAAAATAGTCAAGACGCCCAACAGGGTAGAGTCGTAGTTTGCGCAACTGTTCTGGCAGGTAATCCATAACAGTGGGACGCCCTTCAGGATCACTGACGGTGCAGACCACCTGTACTGGCTTGTAAAGCATAAGGTAACAGAAATTTTGTGCGCCAGTGAGCAGTCGGCCATCGACAGCAACCGCGTCTTGTGGCGACACCTGCCTTCCAGGATTGACTTCCGGCACACCATTAACGACCACGCGGCCAGCAAGGATAAATTCATCGGCCTTGCGGCGCGAACATAAGCCTGATGCAGCAATAGCCTTGTTCAGACGCATGGCTGCATCAGAAGATGCCATCGCATCATGAGAAGACAGCTGCGAAACTTTTGGCGTATCGCTTGCACAAACATCAGATCCAGGGGCTGCCTGTGAAGACATTCTTTTCGCAGGTTGTTCAAATTTGCGCCCATTTTTTACGTCAGGACGCGTATCCGTATTGCGTGAAAAGTCGTTTCTATGACTGGATGAGGTTTGCTTTCTTTCAGGCCGTTTTGAATGATTATGAGATGCCACAGTCTTCTCCTTGAATGCATAAGCTATGACTCATGTTGCAGGCAACAGGGGGGAGAGGTCAAGGCTTGTATTGAGGTCTTTTTATACAAAAGTTTACATAATTATCATTATGGGACATTTGAGACAACAATCAAGAGGGGACTCCTTCATCCCAGATCCTCCAATCCCGATGGTCTTTATTTTGAAAAACATCTGCCCTCACGCCTCGCAATCTTTTCAGCTCACCAGTCGCACTTGCTCACAAGACGGCTCTGACGTACAACACAAACCAACGCCAACCAACTTGGCCATGCTTCCAATCAAGGAGTTTTCATGGGCTTTGCCAACAGTGCGTGCAGCTTTACCCGCTTTCGCATACTTGATCCGGTTCCGACTGAACTCTGGTCACAGATCCCCGACAAGCTGAAGCAGTTCGCTTTTCGAGATATTGACGATATTCCTGAAATGCAGGCCCAGGGATGGGTTTGCTATGAAGACATGCTGGACACCGAATGGGTTACTGCACCACCGCAAAAAGGTGCGTATATTGTCTTCTCTTTACGCTTTGATATTCGCCGCATTCCCGCAGGTGTCATCAAGAAACATCTTGCTGTGGCTTTGCGCGACGAAAAAAACCGCATGCATGAACAAGGCAAGACCTTTATTTCGCGGGAGCGCAAAAAAGAACTCAAAGAACAGGTCATGCTTCGGCTGCGTGCACGTTTTTTGCCTATCCCCAGCGAGTTCAACGTGCTTTGGTCCATTGACAGGAACGAGGTTTGGTTTGCTTCCACCCAAAACAAGATGATCGACCTTTTTGTGGAAGAATTTTTTAAAACCTTTGAGCTGAAGCTTGAACAATTGACGCCCTACAATCTGGCGGATTCCATGCTTGATGAGGAAAGCCTTACGCGCCTGGATCAGCTTGAAGCCACACAGTTTGCCCCCCTGTCTTAGCCGCGGAGCCAGCACATGAGTATGCCCTATCTTGGAGAATCCACAGACATTGTTCTTGGCCAGGAATTTTTGACCTGGCTTTGGTACCAAAGCGACACAGCCCCCGGCGCATTTACCGATAAGGAAGGGGCCCCTTTTTCTGTTTCAATGGAACAGCGAATTGTAGTTCAGGGTGGCGAAGGCGACGCGCGCGAGACCGCCTCGGTTTCGGGGTCACTCTCCCCTCTTCGTGAAGCCCGCTTTGGCCTCGGTACTGGCAAAAAAGTCAGCCGCGCCCTTATTCGCCTTGAAAAAGAAGAATTGGCATTTCAGGTATCTCTTAAGGCTGAAGACTTCTGCCTCAACAGCCTGAAAACGCCCAAGCTTGATAAGGGGGACAGTGACGACGATCCTGACGCCCTGCTACTTGAAAAGTTTTACCTCATGGAAGTGTGCACTAACCTTCTTGACGCCCTGTACGCCCGTTTTCTTGGCTTACGGCTTTCTTCCCAATGGGTTAAGGAAGTAGAAGACATGCGCCAGTGGATGACCCGTACTGAATAAAGAGCCGTGATGTCCCCTCAGCCCTCACACACTGGCCGAGCCAGACTGGCTGGCATAATCGCCAACATCCTGCGCAAAATGTTCTGGATGTTGGTGGTGCTATGGGGCATCACGCTTATCAGCTTTTGGGTTATCCACCTTGCTCCTGGCTCGCCAACGGATATGGAAACAACCCTCAACCCTCTTGCGGGGGAAGCTGCTCGACAAAGACTTGAAGCACTGTACGGTCTCGATCGCCCTATCTATGTGCAATATTGGGATTGGCTGCTGCGCCTGCTACATTTTGATTTCGGCAACTCTATGTCGGCGGACTCTCGCCCGGTGCTGACAAAAATTATGGAACGCCTGCCCCTTACCGTGGGCATGAACGTTACAGCCATGATTTTTACCCTGCTCATTGCCATTCCTGTGGGTATCGTCTCTGCTTACCGTCAGAATTCCCTGCTTGACCGCTCTGTAACTGTATTGGTCTTTTTGGGTTTTGCCATGCCTTCCTTTTGGCTGGCTTTGCTCCTTATGATGTTTTTTGGCATCGAGTTGCAATGGCTCCCCATTTCAGGGCTCACATCAATGAACTATGAGCGGTTGAGCCATTGGGGGAAATTTTGCGATCTGGCCAAACATCTGGCTCTGCCGATTCTTGTCTATACAGTTGGCGGCCTGGCCAGCATGTCGCGCTACATGCGTGCCTGCATGCTGGAGGTTCTGCGCCAGGATTATATCCTCACTGCCAGAGCAAAGGGACTCAGTGAAGGGGCCATCATCTGGCGTCACGCGTTGCGTAATGCCCTTCTGCCCGTCATCACTCTTCTAGGATTATCCGTTCCCGGTCTGATTGGCGGCAGCGTCATTATTGAATCCATTTTCGCCCTGCCGGGGCTTGGGCAGCTTTTTTACGCTGCTGTTATGGCCCGCGATTACACGATGATAATGGGCAATCTTGTATTAGGGGCAGTGCTCACACTTTTTGGCAACCTGCTGGCTGACGTGTGCTACGGCCTGGCCGACCCGCGCATCAGAAGTACAAAGGACGACGCCTGATGATGCCCCTTGCTCTCAAAAAGTTGCTTGGTCACCACATCATGCTGTTGCTTGGCTTGCTAATTGTATTTAGCATGTCTCTGGCTGCCCTGCTGGCTCCTTTTATTGCCCCCTACCACCCTGATACGTTGCATCTGGAACATATTCTGGAGCCTCCTTCTTCTCTTTTCTGGCTTGGCACAGACAGGCTTGGCCGTGATGTGTTTTCCCGTCTGCTCTATGGCGGGCGCATATCTCTTTGGGTGGGCTTTGTGGCCGTGGGCATATCCATCAGCATTGGCACCACGCTGGGGCTCATCAGTGGCTATTTCAGACGCTGGGTGGACGAAACCATCATGCGTATTGTTGACGTGATGCTCTGTTTTCCTTCATTTTTTCTCATTCTTGCGGTTATTGCCTTTTTGGAACCAGACCTTACCAATATAATGGTCGTTATAGGTCTAACTTCCTGGATGGGAGTAACCCGCCTTGTTCGCGCTGAAACTCTCAGTTTGCGCGAGCGCGAGTTTGTGGATGCTGCGCGCCTGGCAGGCACGCCAACCAGCAAGATTCTTTTTCGTCACATTTTACCCAATGCCTTGGCCCCAGTGCTTATTACCGCTACACTGGGCGTTGCCGGAGCCATTCTGGTAGAATCGAGCCTGAGCTTTCTTGGGCTTGGCGTGCAGCCCCCAACCGCCAGTTGGGGCAATATGCTTATGGAAGGAAAGGCCGTGATTGAAAGCGCCCCCTGGCTGTCAGTTTATCCGGGGCTGGCCATCCTCATAACTGTGCTTGGATATAACTTGCTTGGCGAAAGCCTGAGAGATATTTTTGACCCGCGGTTGCGACGTTGATAAGCTGCCATGCAGTCTTCAAACTTCAAGTTAAAGATTAACTTTAAATCATAGACGGCGTAAATAATATGCTGGAATACCTGCGAATTCGCAATCTCGCCCTCATAGAAGATATGGAACTGGAGTTCGAGCCGGGCATGAACGTGCTTACCGGCGAAACCGGTGCCGGCAAGAGTTTTATTTTAAAGGCTCTTGGCTTTTTACTTGGCGACAGGCTTTCAGCAGATATGGTTCGCGCAGGAGCAGAGCGCGCTCAGGTTGAGGCTCTTTTCACCCTTGATGGTGAAGATATGGTTCTGCGCCGTGAAATTTTAGCTGAAACCAGCCGAAGCCGCCTGTATATCAATGACGAATTGCGCTCACAGGACAGCCTGCGCGACTTGCGGCCCCGCCTTGTGGCGCACACCAGTCAGCACGCACAGCAAAAACTCTTGCAACCAACGTTTCAGGCACGCCTTCTGGAAAGCGGCCTCGGTAAACCGGAACTACTGCGCGAACGTGACGCCCTGCTCTCCCGTTTGAATGAAACAGCTGCCCAGCGTAAAGCCCTTCTTGAACGCCAGACCGGACTGGCCGAAAAACGCGAACTGCTTGAAATGCAGCAGCAGGAAATTGATAAGGTATCCCCAGAAGAGGGCGAAGAAGAACGGCTGGAAGAAACACGAGCCCAAGCCCGTTCCCTTGAGCATGTCCGCGAAAACTATGAAGAGGCCTTAGCCCTTTTGCACGGCGATGATGCAGAAGGCCTGCTGGACATGCTCAGCCACTTTGAGAAAGTGCTGTCCCGCATGGTTAGGGATGATGACAGCCTGCGCAGTGATGCAGAGGCAGTTAGCGCACTTCGGCAGCAATTGTTCCACCTGGGGGGCCGTTTGCGCCGCCCGCCGCAAATGGAAGAGCTGCCAGATATGGATCAGCTTGAAGAACGGCTTTTTGCCCTGGCGCAACTCAAACGCAAATTGCACAGAAGCTTGCCGGAAATTTTGTCCCTGCGTGATGAAATCGCTGAAAACCTCTCGTTTCTTGACGTGTGCGCTCTTGATCTTGCCCGCCTTGGCAGGGAAGAAGAAGCACTGGCGCAACAGCTTGCACGCATCGTAGAGCAAATTCTTCCCCTGCGGCGTAGCGCGGCAACTGGCATGGCAAGCGCGCTTGAAGAAGAGCTGCGGCAGTTGGGCTTTTCAGAACAGGTGCGGGTTATTCCACACTTTGAGCAGCATGAAATCTGGCCCAACGTCCTTGATGAACGCGGACGCATCCTGTGGGCTCCCAACCCGGGCCAACCGCCGCAACCTCTGGACAAAATAGCCTCCGGGGGCGAACTTTCCCGCTTTTTGCTGGCTCTGGCCAGCGTGCGGCAGGATGAAGAAAATGCCATCTTCATATTTGATGAAGTTGACGCCGGGGTCGGCGGACTCACGCTCAATAAACTGGCTGAAAAACTGTACGCGCTGGCGAGTACCCGCCAGATGCTTCTTATTACCCACTGGCCCCAGCTTGCAGCAAAAGCACGCAAGCACTTTCAGATCAGCAAGACAGTGCGGGACAATGCGACATTCACCCTTTGCCAGCCTTTGAACAAGGCGGCCCGTCACGAAGAACTAGCGCGCATGGCCGGAGGCGGAGCACAGGGCGAGGCAGTAGCCCGCAGCCTTGAGGCAGAATAGCCTGCCAAGCACCATCAGTAATAAATTCGTCTGCCGCATTGAAATCGGCGTCCGCTTAATTTTTCTGGAAGATTTTTCCGAAGTATTTTTGCATATGGCAAAAGCCCCGATCGGGGCGCTTTCCTCCTTATTCTATCTGCTTTTTCATTATAACACCGCAATGGCAAATCGCATCCCGAAGATATTCTTAATATTTTCTAGAATATTTTCTAATGGAGGCTTTTTCAAGCCAATATGGCATTCATCTTGCTTAATATCTGGCACTGTGACCTTACACGGAAAAAATGACCATAAGCATATGCGGGGTAGCCTGTGACACCTGAAAACCAAAACCAGATAAACAGCATGCTCCACGTGCAGTCCGGCAAAGCTTCATCCAATGACCAGCATTTCGAAATATACAACGATGCTCCCTTGGCTGCCCTTGATGAGCCTACCCTTCAAATTTTGCGTGAACTTGAGCGCTCGGGTGGCAGCTTGGTAGAGGCCCTGGAAACCAGACTAGAAATTATGCAAGAGGCCTTTATGGCACAGATTCACAGCCATGTTGAAAAACGCGGCCTGAAGCTTGACGATCGGCTGCTGCTGTATCTTTTGCCAGCAGGTCAGCTGGTAGTGGAAGGCAATGATGACGATGCAGAGAGCTTGTGCCACATTATTTCGCAGCAGCCTCACCTGCAACGGCATTTTCAACAGATGGCCCAAGTGGCCCTGCTCTCTCACGGCCTGACAGTAGCGTCACAGGCGCAGCAGGCGCTTGCAGCAGGGGATGAAATGGCAGAAGAACCGCTGTTCAGCCGATACCACATGTGCCTCAAAGGACCCCTTTCACATTTCTATATCCGCTGACCTTGCCAATTGACCGTAACAGGCTTATATTCCTCTTCCACCATATATGGGGGCGCACTGGTTTCGACGGGGACGTGGAAGCCGTAGCGGCAGGTCGAGGCGCCGCTGGCCTCGTTAAAAGCGGCACACAAGTAATTGCCAACAACGATTACGACTACGCTTACGCTGCCTAATAACAGCGAGGCAAAGACCTTTTAAAGGTCACGTCGTCCAGGGTCATGTCTGATACCCCTGGATGGCGACACTTATCAGACTGGCGGAGACCGGCGCTCACCGGGGTTTTCCGCGAGGAGGTTACCGGCGAGATTGCTGCGTTGCGCCTGTTCAGGGGCCAACAACGTGGTGAAATTTATTCCTGAACTAAACCTGTAGATGCTTCGAGTGGAATGTTCTCGGACGGGGGTTCGATTCCCCCCGCCTCCACCATAACAATGTTTAACAAAGTCCCGCAATGACCCAAAAGCCTTGCGGGGCTTTGCTTTTTAGGACTATTTAGTGTCGCGGTGTATCATCATGTCCGCAGGGACGCTACATACTCAAAAGTGGCAAAAGCGTCAAAAACGATCATTCCAAAGCCAAGTAGGAAAATTACAATAGATCGAGCAAACGACATCCCGTCCTCGACCTTGTTCAATATTCCTTGTTTAATGTCCACGCCTCCCCTACTCCCACATCCACCCACGCCAGATGACACAGGCTAAAACAACGACCACACCCAAACCAACAATCTAAATCTAACAGCCGTACCGCAGGAATCCCACGGTACGACTGTCTTTTCCGTTATTTCTTTTCGCCGTCCGTTTTTTGGACTGGCTCATTAAAAACAGGGACGATGCCATTTACAACAGCAAAATCTGAAGCGACGTTCGAGAGCGTGAATGTTTCTGTGCCCTTTGACTTGACAACGACATTGTTACCCCAAGACGGCAATCCGGCAAAAGGCTTTCCACTGACATAAACCGCGTAAGGAAAAATTTTCGCATCTTTCTCAGTATCATTATTGAAACGGATGTTGACGTAGAGCGCGAGATCTTTTGACATGGCATTTTTTCTTCCATCAGCAATCTTGGCACGGATCTCATCAGAGAGACAAAAGAATACTACGCCGTCTTGGTTGCGAAGGACGCTTACGCCTTTTGGCTTAAAATCTTTTACGTCTGGCGGCAGCGTACCTACGTTCATCTGGGTGAGATAGGTTGCCATAGATTTCATATTTTCACTTTTGCAATCTTCAAATTCGGAGTCGGGAAAAAGTTTTTTTATCAACTCAGTTGTTTTAATGAGGTTATCAGATGGCTTTGTTTTGTCTTGATAGTGAGTGCAGGAAGGAATCTCGACACGAACCGTGGCTTCTATGGTTTTGACTTCTCCAATCAACTGAGATTGTTTGACACGTGAATTATGTTCCAACTTACAACCACTCAGCACGAACACAAAAAGAAGCAAAGGAAACACAAAATATCTCTTCATATCAACCATCTCCCTGTCTAGTATTTATGAATGGAGCCTCTTACAATTTCCAAATCCATCATTTTTTGCTCCAAACAGTTTTTAATTTATAGCTATATGGTATTAAATAAAAAAGCGGAGATGAAAATCTCCGCTTGATTTGCTCGTCGGCATTTGCCCAGCTTGATCGGTCGCATGCATTCCGCTACTTCACCTTGCACTCGTAGATTGCCTCCATTACCCCACTCTCACTAGGCGTGCTGACAGTAAGCTCATTTCCTTTTAGCCATATCTCAAGCGAAACACCATTTGAATACCGACTACCAGAAGCCGACGGCACAAGAGGAAGGGAAAATTCAGTTCCGTCCGGCATTACGACCTTGGCAAACATCAACATGTTGTCACTTGTCGAAAAAAACTGAGCCGCGATGTTTTTCCCATTTGAGCATGAATATGTCGCAGAGTGGTTCTTCTCCACGTAAATTCCGCCACAGTATTTTTGAAAGGCGAAATGCAGCCCAATCACAACAATTACAACCGCAATTAGTATTAAAACAGATCGCAAGATGCAGCCCTCATGACTTCTTTTTAGTAATCAGCACAAGCACCGCAGTTGCCAATGCTGAAGCGAGTAATTTTCTCAAGATCCGCATTTCACCTCTCCCCCTAATACCCCACCATGACCCACATGACGCGGCCAACGATGATCTCTTCCGCCTCTGCAATATCAAGGCAGAAATCTGGATAGCTTTTCTTGTCGGGGTTCTGGGACTTGAAGACAAATTGGTTATTCACGCGATCCACGCCCACACGCTTAATGACAAGCCCTTCGTAAGGAATACGGGCCGCGTAAAGTTCATTGGCAAGAAATTCAGAGCCAAGCTTTAGCCGACAGTGGAGTTGTGCCGGATCAACGGTTCCATACTGTGGCCGCTGGCCTTTAGCGCATAATCTGACTTGTAAAAATACTCCGGCGGCGCTGTCACAGAAAAAAGAGGTTCAACTTCCGCAAGGCAACCGCGGGGCCAGCGCCTGCAACATCATAGACGCTGATCGTTTTGAGGTTATAGCCCTCAATTGGAACCGGCGGATGCCCAGGCAGATTGTGGGCGCTGCGTCTGAAAAAACGACCTGTCCACCGAGATAGGTCAGTATTTTAATAACATTTGCACCGCCGAGGGTGGGCTGTGAGCCATCCAAAAAGCGTGAAATTGCCTTCTGCTGAATCCCGGTTTGCCGAGAAATTTCAGCCTGGGCAACGCCTGACGCCTTAATTGAGTCCCTTAAGGATTCAAAAAATCTTTCTTCATTCTTTATATCTGCCCTAAAATATGTTGTCATAATGATTGTTTTCATAGGTAGCTGTCAATCTATGATTACTATCATAGAACATCCGTATGAGCATTAAGAAATTTCGACAAGACCTTTTAGAGCGGATGCAGTTGATCAGAAAAAGCCAATCGCGCTTGAGCGCTGAGTATCGCGTTCAGCAAGCGAGCCTTTCGAGGTTTCTGTCTGGAAGCAACTGCCTAAATGGCAAAGCAGTCCTAAAACTTTGGCCCTTCGTCTATGGCGAACCCCCTACAGCCCCCTGCCACATCACTCGAATCGGCTGTGCAGGCAGTAGCCCATAAGCAGCGCTGTGGCATGCCCCACAGTCCGCTCTAGCGGCCTCGCTCATTTCTTTGGGGAGTGCGGTACAGGGGTTTGGGAAGCAAGGGCGAAATGACGGTCACAAGTAGGTGGTTGTGCATTGGCGTGATGTGGGCGCCGAAGATGATGGGCGATGAGGATGGAGCCCTCTTCTCTTTTGGCGTACGCAAAAATATTTGGTATGACACAAGCTATGCTTTTTGATGCTTTTGGCACGCTCTGCAAGGTTTGGCCTCCCCAGTGTTTTCGCGGCCTATCATCCTCATGGCCCCCAATCGCCGCTAATGAATTGATACTTGAAAAATCATTCAACCAGGTTTTCAGACAGAAATCTACTCCATGCACCTTTACTCAGGTACCTGGTTGATGCCTAAGAATGCGCGACCTGAAGGAGTGCGATCGGGCGAAGCATGGCCATAGTTCCTATAACTATCGAATATCGCTTGAATATATTCTGCTTGCTTTTAATGGGCTTTTTCTGCATAAATAAATCAAGCTCTAGAGCATCCTCAGAACTGTATATCTATACAAGGAGGAGTCGACCATGTGCAAGAACATCTCTCAAGATGAGGACAGTCCACCCTGCTATATTTGTTGTTAGTCACGCAAGATGCTTGGCGAACAACGCCGATGGGAAGCATTCGATGCCTAAGCTGATTCGAGCTATGGCTATATTCCATACTGATGGAAAATATTGATGGCAGGGCCGGGAAAACTCGGCCCTGCTTAGTTATGAGATTGACAACGATAGAATGGAAAAAAGGTCACAAGTAACAAAAAGAATCTTTATTTACTGCCCAAGCTTTGACAAAGCACGGGCGTGAAGACATCGCAACTTCCCCAGATTGCTTCTGCACAAGACAAATCATCAATTATATAGCGCTCGACGCCACGCTCTCGGCACTACCATAATTCTATAGGCACCTTCCAATAAAAGCAGTAAGGCTCACGACCTCCATGTGGAAACGTGAGCCTTTTGTTTTAGCCAGCTAGCCTATATGTCTTTTGGTGTTTATTACGTCGACAGCCCTGCCGAAGCAGCCCTTTCGGTTCTGCTCTTTGCGGCTTGATCTGTGCCTCCGACCTCAGTTCTGAAGGCTACGCGCCAAGCGGGGTTATGGGCTGCAATCAAGCTTAAAGCTCAGAGTCGCCAAAAGGGGGGCATTTTATTCTTGCACAGCGAACAAAGCGTTCCAGTTCAATTTGTGTCGGCTTCTTACTAGCTTCGTAACTGGGTGGGGATTACCGTCCCAAGGGCATTATGCCAGTTGTAGATCAACCAGATCCAGCTTCACCTTTCTCTTTTGCGAATCGCAGGAGCGCGAGACTGAAACGATATCGCAGTGAACACAGTTACTGGTTACACACCGGGGTATGATGCCAATACTGCCGCGTTCCTTCTCAGTGACAAAAACGCACTCGCCAAATTCGATAGCCGCAGACAAAGCACTCTTTAATCTTTCCATAACAGACCTCCCACAGAGTTTGCTGTTTAGCGTGCGGGATGAGCCGTTTTGGAGCTTAAAACTGTGCTCCGTCACTCTACATGATATCCCATCATCTACACGACCCGGCCCGCGTCTTTTCTGCTATTTCCTGACCCATTTCCATAGAATGAGCATAAGTGCATTTTCATGTTCGCATCAATATACCTAGTAATTTGGTTACTTTTAGTACCACAAACTGTGAACATTATAATGTACCACTAGAATCAGAAAATATTAAAATAATGTGGGATGTTATTTTAATGCATAGTCAGAATGTCAAATTCTGACTATGCCCAGCATAATTTGCCTGTGTGAAATGTTGAAAGAACAAAATAATAGTAACACACCGATTGAGTTGAAATAAATCGCGTTGTGCCCTTGCAATGGCGATTTGTTGCCAGATGTTAAAATATTTTATGAAATATTTGGTAAAACTGGCCGGATATAGCTGAGAAACAAGTCGGCATTGCAGCACAGGAAAAGTCGGCAGTTTATTGTCGAGGGCATAGAGCCTGCTGATCCCAGTTTACCCTTCACCAGGACGGCACTCACCCTGTTGTTCAAACAATGCCAGATCACGTTGCGCCTGCCTTCATCAATGAAAAGAATTCATCACTCTACTGCTCTTTAGTTGCGGTGAAGCGCTACGAAAGCCAATGGCCCATATGCACAACTCCAAACTACCATCCTTTTCTCCTCGTACCGCATTACCTCTGCTCTCCCCCCCATATAAAAGAAACCCAAACAAAGCTCATTACCACCGCCGCACCTCTGTCTCAGCACACGTAAACAGCGCCCCATATAGCAAGGCATGCACTGAGCAGATTCAAGAGATCAAATCGGCACGGCCCGCAAAACGAGTATTTTCACTTTGCGCGCTCCGGCAGCCTTTGCCTAAAGCCACAACAAAAACGGCCTCTGGAGGCACCCCCCAAAGGCCGTCAATCTCTTCTACGGCTGTTAGTGTTCTGCTGTTACAGGTTTGAAATCGGCCACCAAGGAGCAAAGGCGGCTCAACATATCAAGTGGGGCCATAAGCGTGTTCCCCATCTGCTGCACTGAAAAGCCGTCAATTTTTTCATCAGTTTCAAAGTGCTGCATGAGCAGCGCCAAGGTATAAAGCTGGTCATAGGTCTTATCAAACATTTCCTGCCAATTTTCAGCCTTAAGTATTTCAAGCATTTGCTTTTCTTTGGCGAGCATATAGCCGGGAATGCGGAAAGAGCGAATTTCAGGCGGCGCTTTTTCCACAGCAGGTGGTGGCTCGTCTGATTTCATAATGACAGGGGAAGAAAGAGCCAAAAGAGCCTGTGCGGCTTCTTGCAGCTTTTCAGCCAGCCCTGTGAAGTCAGGAAGACCTTGATTGGGGGATAAGGTGCTAGACATGAGGTGCTCCACTGGTTTTTTACTATTGGAGCCAGCAACAACAGCAAGCTCCGGGTGCTAGTAACCGCCAGCGGACGGCGGGCTATTTTCCCTTGCGGGTATTATATTTCGCCCACACCCGGAGATACAATGCGAGAATAGCGCCCTGGAAAGGACGCAATAAAGCCCACAAACTCTCGGGGTGGGAGGCCGCCACTGGAAAACAAGGCGTTACTAGCGCCTGGCTACAGAAACCATATTTGCCCGTCACCGTCAACGCAGTTGCCCCCATTAGGCCGACACTATTTTTCATTTTTCAACTATAAAAAAGAAAATACGCTACAGCTACATAATATTAAAATAAAATGTTATTAGACTTACCCGTCCCCAAGTCATTGCCATCACTGCGTTGCTCAAGGAGTCCATCGGTAGAAAAAATATTTTTAGGATAAATTTTGCCCACCTGTCAGACTTTTTTGGCAACATATCTACATGCATTATCATGATAAATAACACATTAAAGCTTTAAAAAATCATATATGCTTAAATACATTTCTACAAAAAATAGCGTGTGGACCTTATGAAAATGCATATTTCAATACTATCGGAAATACATTTTTAATTATTAAATATGATATTTATAAAACTATTCCTCGTATAGATTTTTGTCATTAACCTACTCAAGATTAATAAAGTTTTACTCTTGACCAAACTTTTAAACAGCGTATGGTTTAACCAGCAATTGATAATTCATATCATTTAGTATCTACTTTTTTCACTGCGCTTGTCAGTTTTGCCTCTACAAAACTCACGGGCACGAGGCCATGCCACAATTTCGATCGGCATCCGGCCTTGAGCAGGTACCGCCTGCTCCCTGCTATCCCCCACTTTGGCCCTTATTGGGTAACCATCTATCGCGCTATTTGAGCGCGCATGCCTAAGCTTTTGCCGCTGGAGCTTCTTTTTTAGCTCGTGGAAAAGTTTTGCGGAGGCATTTATGCGTACTGTAAACATCTCCCGCCCGGCTGCTTCTCAGCAATCTCTTGTCGCTGCTGAACCCGATGCAAGAATTGCTTTAAATTTTCCTGCTGACGAAGCGACCCTTGAGCGTTCCGGCAGCGACCTTCTGTTTCGCTTTGATGATGGCTCCAGCGTTCGCATCGAAAACTTCTACACTGAGTATAACAAGGACACTGCCCCTGACTTTGAGGTTGACGGTCAGCTTGTTAGCAGCACGGACTTTTTTGCCGCAATGGGGCCGGATCTCATGCCAGCTGCCGGGCCTGCCGCCGCCGCTGCACGCGACAGCCGTTACAACGAATATGCCAACAGCGACCTCCAAGACGGTCTGGACCACCTTGGCGCGCTTGATTATGGCTTTGCGCTGGATTCTGTGACGTCTGAAGAGCTTATGGGGTCGGCCTTCAACCTGTCGCCAGTGTTGAGCACCAATTCCGAGATGATCACGCTTTCACTCAAGGAATCCGGATGGGTTAAAAACCCCGCAGGCAATTTTGTTCCCGAGGCTGGCGTTGCCGTCATGAACGGCAGCTTTTCCGCCAATGACCCTGATGGCGACTCGCTCAGCGCCTCTGTAGTCATTAATGGGACATCCTATGCCATTAACGCCACTGGCACGACCACCGTCACCACCGAATACGGCACATTTACCATTACGCCCTCCAACGCGGGTTCAAATGTGACCTACAATTTTACCTATACCTTAAACAACGATGATTACGGCGCCACGGACTCACTGAAGCAGGGCGAAATCCACACTGACAGTATTCTTGTCACTGTCACTGACGGCATCAACCCCGTCAAAACGCAGCCCATCAACGTTGTCATTGAAGGTACAAACGACGCGCCTGACATTATCAGGGTCGACGACGTCGTACTGAAAGAAGATGGCGTTTTTGCAGGAAATTATGGCGTAAAGGATACCACCAACAGCCTTGATGCCAATGAAAATACAGCCACTCAGGCTGGGGGTACCGGGGCTGATCAGCACAGAACATCCATTGAAGGCCAGATTGTTGCGCGTGACCCTGACCACGACAGTGTGCTGACATACGGCATTACCGACAACTCAGGCAATGACATTGCCTTTGGCAGCGTTGTTGGTTTTGTTGATGGGACAGTTCCTGTGACCATCATCGGCATTGATATTGATCCGGCAAACCCCAACATTACGATTTATCATACCGAGTACGGTGATCTCAGCCTTGATACGTCAACAGGCCAATATCAGTTCACCCTTACCGGAACCGAGGCCGGAGGCAAAGCCAACGCCCTTGCTGAAGGTCAGGAAGTGCATTTGCAGTTCAGGCCTTCGGTGCAGGACGAGTACGGTTTGCACGACTATGATATTGACCACCTGCGCGATGGCAGCATCCCTGTGGGCGGGGACAATATTATTGACGTAAACATCATCGGCACCAATGACCGCCCCGTTTTTTCTGACGACGCCGCCCATTGGAGCAATGCGCAGTTGTTGCCCGACGAGCATGGCGTTAACCATGAAAGCATCAAAGAATCCGGCAAGGCCAACGATGCCAGCGGCGCCAACGACAACGTCAAGGTCACTGGCACAATAACCGCCACTGACTACGACAATGGCGCTGAACTGCGTTATGGCTTCAAGGTTTCCACGCCTTCTGGTCAAGAAATGGTCAGCAAGCTTTATGTCGTGCCCGACGGCGCTGGCAGTTATGTTCTGCTTACCGAGGCCGACTTTCTTGCACTGAACACTTCAGATTACTATGGAACGCTGACCATCACTGACAACAATGCCTCTAACAGCGCCTCCTATACCTTCACGCTCAAGAACAGCTCTGATTGTGTTCAAGGTATGGGTGAAGGCGAAACAATGCTCGTGGAGCTTGAGGTCGTTGTTAAAGACGAGTTCGGCGCGTGGAATGATATTCCTCTGGAATTGCAAATTGTCGGCGCTAACGACGCACCTTTCTTTACCGAGGTCAGCAAGGGCACTGTCAAGGAAAGTGGTGTCTATGCCCCTGACAACAGCACCCTCTTCCCCGATACAGCCGAAAACACACCCACCACAGATGTCGGCAACGGCGATCTGGCTACGGACGCTTCGCGCAATGAACAGCACAAGCTGAGCTTCACGGGTCAGGTCAAGGCTGACGACGTGGACTTCAGCGACAAGGACAACCTGACCTTCGGCATGAGCAACTCGCAAGGCACGCCTCTTGGCGCGGCCGCTGACGGTTCAACAACTGTCTACTATCTTGCCGATGGCACCGTTACCGATCAGGCGCCTGGCAACGATAACTACTTTGGCACTCTGACTATGAATGCCGACGGCACCTATACCTTTACCCTCAATAATACCACGGGCAGCCCTGCGGACAAACTTAGCGAAGGCGAGCAAAAGGTCATAACCTTTTCACCTACGGTAAGTGACGGCCATGCCACCACTGTGGGCAATGGTCAAATTGTTGTTACTATCATTGGTTCCAATGACACTCCCGAACTGTCCATTGCACACGATAATATCAGCTTGACTGGTAATGTGGGCGGCATCTTCAATGACGACAAGACTGTTCAGGTAGCCACGGGCAAGCTGACTGTCAGCGACATTGACACGCTGGACATGAAGAGCGGCCACGACATCAAGGCCGAAAGCAACACCACTGGCGACCAGGGCATGGACCTGGCTAACAACACCTCTGACAACACCATTAAAGTTGGTGGGCTGTATGGTGATCTGTATATTGTTCGTACGTCTTCAGGCAGTGACCACACAAACGACACCTACACGTACCGCTATGTGATCGATCCCATCCGCGCCGCCGCCGTGGGCAAAAATGAAATCGGCAAAGACGATTTCACCATCACGATACGCGACCAGTTCGGCGCGTATGATGAAAAGCAGCTTATTTTTGAAGTGCTGGGCAGCGATGATCCTACCAGCATAGGCCTTTCCGGAGGCCGCGGTATCGTTGTGGAAAGCGGCGTCATGCCGGCTGAATCCGTCAGAGCTACCGACACCAATGATAAAATCTATAAGTCCCAGTATCAGAACGAAGAAAACGGGCAGCCCGAATCAGGCGGCAAGCTCTACGCGCATGACGTCGACAAGGGCGATCAGGAAGCTCTGAACAACCCAGGCGTTGATGCCAAGATGCACTACGTTATTGCAGACAGTGACGGCACCCTTCATGATGTCAACAAGCTTATGAATGGTGAAAACTCTATTGAAATTCAGCTCAAGTATGGAAAACTCATCATAGAACGCACGAAGGCTGACGGCGATATCGACAACAGCGCCCCCTTCAAATACACGTACGAGCTTGATAACGACAATCACGAAGTTCAAGAACTGAATTTTAACGACAAACTGACTGACAACTTTGAAGTGCGGGTTTACGAAACCGACAGTAATAATGAAATTACAGGCTCGCCTGTAAGCGAAACTCCCACTGGCGTCATTGTGCAAGGCACAAATGACAGACCAATTATTGACCTAGGCACTCTTGATAGATCGATGGAAGAACACTACGGCAAAAATACCGGTAGTGAGTTTGCTGGAGGCGGCAAGATTCTTAAAGGGCAGATTGCCATTACAGACTATGAGGATGCTGGCACATATGATCCGGCAACCAATACTTGGCAGTCTGAACTTGTAACTGCTGGCGATGGCTTTACGTTCTCGCTGGTAAATCTTCTGCCCGGCAAGTCCGTTTCCAACGACGACCTGCGTGGCGATAATCTGGCTGATGAAGCCAACTTTGACCTTAAAAGCGATACCTTCATCATTCAGGGCAAGTTCGGCATTCTGGAGATCAATCAGCAAACGGGCGAATTTACCTATACCCGTACTGATGATCTTACCTGGCTTAATAACAATGAAAGCGCAGAAGATACATTTTACGTTCGCGTAAAAGACCCCAACGGCGCGTATTCTGAAGTAAAGCCCATCGTTATCACCATTAATGGCAATGACGATCCCGGCCGCCTTGTAGGCAATACTGCAGGTATGAAGGAAAACGGCGTAGACGGTTCAGACCTGCCCGGCGAGACCTACTACTACCTGCATTATGACGGCACAAGCAGCCACGGGCATAAACAGCATCTCGGCGCAAACCACCCGAACAGCGGCAACCCTGCTTCTTTTGTGGTCAACGGCCAGCTTGGGGTGGATGACCCGGACATCTCTGACAGACCAAGCTCCGGTTCAGGCGTGTCTGATACCTATACGTACAGCAACCCGACTGTGACGGTTCCTGCGGGGGCTGCCAACGACGGCGTCGACATGGGCAAGGTCAGCGGACCTACCGCAGGCAGTGACGGATCTTCTGTATATACCATCAACGGCTATGGAACCCTGACCCTCTGGCCTGATGGCAAGTACACCTTTGAGCCACTTATGGAGGGTGGCGAACTGGCCGCCCCCATCAACAATCTTGCTGTTGGGGAGTCCGTTGTTATAACCGTACCCGTGAACGTAACGGGATCCGGGCAAAACCACGCAGGTGAGACAACTAATGGTAATCTGGTGATAACCATCAACGGCACCAATGACGCTCCGGTAGTGACCTCGGAAACCCAGGGCGACTTTGAGGTGACCTACACCAACAGCCTCACCGGGCAAGAAGTCACCTCCAAGCTTACTCTTGATCAAAGAGACGGCAAGGCTGTTGTCGTTGACAGCGACGAAATGGCACACTGGGATACTGCCAAGGGTGGAAACATTACAGTTAATGGTTCGCTCAACTCTGAAAAAATCATTACGGATGCCGACCACGGCGATCAGACCAGACTTACCTTCTTTGCTGTTGATGGCACCACCTCTACCGGGGAAGCCCAGGGCAGCCTGGTGCAACAGATCGAGGGCAAGTATGGCACCCTTATTATCCAGCGTGATGGCTCGTATCAGTATATTCTGGATAAGAATGGAGCTGACTACAAAGCTCTTGTTGCCGCAAACTCCAAGGCGATTGAAGAAGAAGTCTTCAACATCTATGTTCGAGACCCTCACAATGCCACTTCTGAAGACCCCATCAAGCTTGTCATCAAGGTTGCTGGCCCTGAGGCAGACCACGGTGGTGGCGGTTCTGGCAACCCTGATCCCAATCCCGATCCAGGCGATGGTGGCAATCAGCCGGGAGACGGCCTCAAGGATCAGCATGAATCCGTCAAGGAAGACGAAGACTACACGGCGACTGGCAAGGTAGGTGGCGATGGCTACTATAATGCCGGGCTCAAGCTGACGGGGTATGATTCCAGTGCGGGCGACACAAGCCTCAATTCTACGGACAATGTGATCGTGACCAAGTATGGCACCATCACCCTGAAGCCTGACGGCAGCTACACATATACCCTGAACAATGACCATCCTGACGTGCAGAAGCTGCGCGAAGGGGAGAAAATCGAGCAAAAATTCGAGGTTACCGACAGCACCGGAACTTCAAAAGTCATAGAAATTACCGTGCAGGGCACTAACGATCTGCCCTTCGTGGTAAGCTCGACCGATGGCAGCCTGACCCAGCAAGTTGGCGGCACATGGGGCTCTACCAGCACGTCTGGAAACTTTGAAGCTAAAGACCTTGACGCCGTGGAAGGTCAGACGCTGACACTTGAAGGCAGTAATGTCACCTCTACCGGCACAAATACCTATACGGTTCAGGGCCAGTATGGTGTGTACACCATCACCAAAACTGTCGTTAACGGAAATTCGCATTTCGAGTATACGTACCAGCTTGATCCGGCCTTCCAGAACGACAACTTTGGCGGCAAGGTAAATGACCCTGTTACCGTTAACATCAGCGACGGCAAGGCCAGCACCGGGCATACGATCAATGTTGAAATAACTGCGGCAAACGACAACCCCGTGATCAGCAAAGCTGATGATCTTGTGGTCTCTGAGGATGATAAAACTATCAGTGATACCAGCAAGGTTGAGGCAAGTGACCCTGACATCTCTTTTACTGGCGGAGCTGCTGATAATCTTTCATTCAGCGTAGCCAATGCTGATGGCAGCGGCGAAGGCAGCATGGTCGTTGGCAAGTACGGCGTTCTGGTTATGGGCGCTGACGGCAGCTACTATTTCAAACTGAACAGTTCCCATCCGGATGTTCAGGCTCTGAATGGGGCGGACCCCAATGACCCTTCTTCGCAGCCCGAGTCTATTGATGAAAAATTCCGGGTAATTGTGCGGGATGATAAGGGTGGTACGACGTATAAAGAAATCACTGTTGTTATTCAGGGCACTGACGACGTGCCTACGCTTTATCTGTACGGCGTGAACGGATCGCTTGAAGCAACAGGCCCTGCTGGATCTGGCGCACTCCTTGTAGTCAAGGAAAAACAGGGCGGCACTGAATCTGACTATACCGTGCATGGCAAGGCGCAAGGCTATGATACAGACCAGGTTGATTACGATGCCTTGACTTACAGCATCAAGGAAAACAGCAGCAACGTTGCCGATTCTGATATCTATGCCATAAAGACCGCCACGGGCTGGGAAGTTACCTCAAGTTCTACTCCTGGCGCCATACATATGGGCACCCTGAGTATCGACGGCACAACAGGACTCTACACCTTTAAGGGCGATCCCCAGGGTGTTGCCAGGCTTGCGGTTGGCGAAGAACTTAATATTCCCGGTACCATTGCAGTTCAGGATACCCACGGCAATGAAGCCACGGCCGACCTGAATATCAACATTATGGGCACCAATACCGCGCCCATCATTGTGTCTACTGGCGACAAAACACCTGACTACACTGCCATTCCTCTGGACAAGGATGAATTTGACATCGCTCAGAGCAATGACGGCAAATATACTCCTCTTACTGGTGAAATTGTAACTGCAGACGCTGATGGTGATGACACGTTAGTGTACATCAGAACAACAGACCCCATTCTTGGTGAACGCAATGTAACAGAGCTATATGGTAAGTATGGCAAGCTTACGCTTACTGTTGGAGCCGATGGTAAAACATACTATGAGTATACGGTGACCAACTCCAACGGCATTAAAGCCTTGGGCGAAGGGGAAACAGACAAGGACATTTTTAAACTTGTTGTACGTGATCCTTATGGCGCCGAAGGAACTGGAAGTCTGGTGATCGACATTATTGGCGCTAACGATGCCCCTGAAATTTCGATAAATGGGGGAACCAACACCATAACTGTCAGCGATCCGGACAAGAACGATTTGCATACCCTCACAATTGTTGTTGATGGAACCGAGTATGCTCTTACTGCGGATACGGTCGATCCTACACTCTTTACCTGCGATCTGCCTGACGGCACTCTTACCCTTCGTTATGAGGCAATGGCCAATGGCGAAAAGCAGTGGAAATACAGTTTTGAGCCTGACTCTTCACAGGCAGGCGGCCTTCCCTCCAACCAGTACAACGAGTTTGACTTCTCGGTTAAGGTGGAAGATCAGCATGGGGCAAGCGATACGTCCGGCGATGTGACGATCCGGTACTATGGCACCAACCATGCACCCGTTGGTCAGCAGGTAGCGCTGCCTGTGATTCTCAGCGGCATAATCCCCGCCGGGGACAACTTCTCATTTGACAGTAATCCTTTGTCTTTGCTGGATCAGGATGGCGACACCCTCAGCTATACCTTCACAGATAGCACTGGCGCTGATGTTGGTGTTTCAGGCTCAGGGACTACGATAGCAGGTGAATTTGGCACTCTCGAAATTGTCACCAATGCCAGTGGTGACGGCTATGTATACAATTACACGATGTCCAGCGATATGGACGCCATGAAAAAACTGGCCCAAATGCACGCCAATGGCGAAGAGCTCAAAGAAGAGTTCCTTTACAAGGTTAATGATGGAATCTGGTCAGACAGCGCTTCTGGCAAGGTTGAAATCCATCTCGACGTCAACAATCAGCCAAGCGGGTCGTTTGGCGACGTCAGTGAAACCAGTTCTCAGGTGATTTTGGGCAGTCACGGAAATGATATTCTTCATGGTGGGTCAGGAAATGACATCCTTTCCGGCGGTGAGGGCAACGACACGCTTCTCGGAGGCCTTGGCGATGACTGCCTGTTTGGCGGAGCTGGCGATGACTACCTGGATGGAGGTGCCGGAGCCAACGAGCTCTATGGCGGCTCGGGCAATGACGTACTGGTGTTCAGCGCCAGTAATACCGTAATGGACGGAGGCACTGGCATTGATATGATGATTGGTGCCGACAAAAATTCCCTTGAAAGTCTGTTCGCAAATCCCGCAACCAACACCATCAAGAATATTGAAATATTCGTGACAGATGGCGGCAACAACCTGACCAGTCTTGCCAGTTTGGAAAGTTATGGCGTGCAGCTGAACGGATCGGAAAAAATAGAACTGTCTTCGGATTGGACTGTGAATAACGCTCAGACTCCAAGCAGTATGGCCAGCGACTATGTGGCCTTTACGAGCGACAGTATGACCATATTGATTTCAAAAAATGCTCTTGCGGAGGGCATAATTTAACTGGATCTGGCTATTCACGCCACATGAAAAAGCGGGCCGTCACTTTTTAGGTGATGGCCCGCTTTGTTTATAAACCAGCATGGTGCTGCCACTGCTCCTGACAAATCTGGCTACATGCTGCCTTGACCTTACGCCCCGTGCGGCTTATGTTCCAAGTGTAATACGGCTTTTCGATCCAACCTAGTAACGGAGGCTTGCCGCATGTTCGGCATTGGCATGCAAGAATTATTGCTCATACTTGTGGTTGTTCTACTACTTTTCGGATCGAAGAAACTGCCGGAAATAGGCGGTGGGCTTGGCAGGGCCATTCGAAACTTTCGACGTGCCTCTTCTGAGCCGGATGAAATCGACATCACGCCCAAGGATAAAAAGCCTTCTTCCACAGACGACCCTAATCATAAAGCCTGAACTGAGTTGGACGTAAGGATTTTATCATGAAAGCAGAGCAATTATCCGTTTTTTTGGAAAACAGGGCCGGACGCCTGGCAGAAGTAACCCACACTCTTGCTGAAGCGGGCATCAACATCCGTGCGCTATCACTCGCTGATACTTCAGATTTTGGCATTCTGCGCATGATCGTCTGCGATCACGAAAAAGCAAAATCTGTTCTTAAAGATAAAGGCTTCACCCTGGGGCGAACCAGTGTTGTAGCCGTAGAGGTAAATGACGGCCCCGGTGGGCTTGACGAAGTGCTGCAGCTGGTTTCGCGCAATGGCATCAATGTGGAATATATGTACGCCTTTGTGCAACGCGAAGGGGAAAGCGCTGTCATGATTTTCCGCTTCGACAAAGTTGATCAGGCTGTTGAGGTTCTTCAGGCCAACAACTTTACCATTATTCCTGCTGACCGCCTCTGCTCCAAATAGTTTTATTTCCTCTATCGCGCTGGTGCTCAAGAGCCTCGCGCTTCGACATCATCAACCCCCGAGATTTTCACGGGGGTTTTTCATTTTTTATTCCTGACAATAAATCCTTTCCTGTCGACGATGAGTATCTTGTACAGCCGATCTGAATAGCATTAGTTAAAATCAATTTTAAAGAGAGCAGGAACTTCAAATCATCAAAGCCAAAAGATCTTGGCCCCCTTCCGTAATTATTTTAACCTTTGCTCATATTTGCACAACAGCAGCTTATATACCTGCCTCTATTCAAACAAAGCGACCACATGTAGTATATTCAGAATCCGCTGACCCTCTTGCGCAGATGGAGGAATCATGAACTCTCAGTACATTCTGGCTCTGGATCAGGGCACAACCAGCTCACGTGCAATTCTTTTTGATCACAACGCCAATATCGTTCAGGTCGCACAAAAAGAATTTACCCAGATATATCCCCAACCAGGTTGGGTTGAGCACAGCCCCAATGAAATCTTTGATTCACAATCTCATGTTGTGCGTGAATGCATGCGCCGCGCAAGAGTATGCGGCAATGAACTGGCTGCCATAGGTATCACCAACCAGCGCGAGACCACTATCGTATGGGAAAAAGCCACAGGTGCCCCAATCTATAACGCAATTGTCTGGCAGGATCGGCGCACTGCGTCTTTTTGCGATCAGTTGCGCGCTGATGGCAAGGCCAAAATTATTCAGGATAAAACAGGCCTTGTTCTTGATGCCTATTTTTCTGGCAGTAAAATACGCTGGATACTTGATAATGTACCCGGCGCCAGGGCAAGAGCTGCTGCTGGCGAACTTCTGTTTGGCACTGTTGACACGTGGCTCGTCTGGAACTTTAGTAAAAGAGGAGTTCACATCACTGACCCTTCCAATGCCAGCCGCACTCTGCTTTTTAATATACACACTGGACAATGGGATGATGATTTACTCGAAATTCTGGATGTACCTCGTGCAATGCTGCCTGAAGTTGCCCCTTCCTCCAGCGTGATGGCACAAACACATCCTGAATTTTTTGGTCGGGCAGTTCCTATAGCGGGCATTGCTGGTGACCAGCAGGCAGCAACTTACGGTAATGGTTGCATGAAAGAAGGCATGGCCAAAAACACCTACGGAACTGGCTGTTTTTTATTGTTGAACACCGGCACAACTCCCCCTGTAAGTCAAAACAACATGCTGGCTACAGTGGCATGGCAAACTGGCCGCGGCTATTCCTATGCTCTAGAGGGGAGTGTTTTTGTGGCTGGTGCCGTTGTGCAATGGCTTCGCGATGGCCTAGGGATTATCAAAGACTCTTCAGAGCTGGAGGGTTTGGCCGCTACAGTTCCAGACAATGGCGGAGTTTATATGGTCCCGGCATTTGTGGGAATGGGGGCCCCTTATTGGGATCAATACGCCAGGGGCACAATTGTAGGTTTGACAAGAGGCACCACAAAAGGACACATCGCCCGGGCCGCCATAGAGGCTATTGCCTTACAGACACTTGATATTATCGATGCAATGCAAAAAGATACAGGGATCCATCTTACAACCTTGCGTGTAGACGGCGGTGCCAGCAGAAATAATATGCTTATGCAATTCCAGGCCGACCTCACTGGCGTGGTGGTGGAGCGCCCCACCATCACGGAAACGACAGCTCTTGGTGCTGCGTATCTGGCGGGGCTTGCTGTGGGCTTTTGGGAAAATGAGGAAGTCATCTCTCACAAGTGGAAACTTGATCGCCGTTTCACGCCCACAATGACCACGGATAAAAAAGAGAAAATGTTGCACCAATGGCACCGTGCTATCGAAAGAGCTTCTCACTGGATTGAAGAATAACAGGCAGAAAATCCTGTCATTATATCAAATGTTTTATCCTCCACATAGGAATGATTTTGCTTGGCCCAAAATGCTTTTGACATTTACAGGCAATAAACCTCACACATGTTCTTGACTAATCCCTATCCCTTACGCTAAGAGAATTCTTCGCACATATGGGCTCGAGTAAAGTCGAAGCACATTATATGCCGGGATGGTGGAATTGGTAGACGCAGCGGACTCAAAATCCGCCGAGGGCAACCTCTTGCGAGTTCAAGTCTCGCTCCCGGTACCAAAAAAGTTAAAGGCTTGCAGAAATGCAGGCCTTTTTTCGTTTTTCTAAATCCCGTCAATCCACTTTGTGATGAACGTCTACCCACCGTAGACATCCCGGAAAATATTTCTGTGCAACTCTATGCAAAGATTTTGCGTAAATGATAGCATAAGCCGTATCAAATTCACCAATGCAATTGCAGTAATGCAGCTCACAATATTTATGTTTACGTCGCCATCAAACAAGACATAAACAGTCCAGAGCTCATTCCACAGAGCAATTTTTCCTATGCCCATCCCTCTTCCAGTCTATGGTAAATAGACTTAATATGGCTATATAACAGCACCACTTCCGGTGCAAGTACACCCTACTTACGCAATGCAGGCGATTGGGTTGGCACCTGCCATCGTATTGTTGAAACCTATATCACAGCCTTCAACATTTTATGTATAGCGTTTTATAGCTCGATGCTTGCATGTAGCCATAATTAAAGAACAGGTTGAAAAATTGCAATGCAATAAAAATTGATTTATAAAATTTGGTAGCTACAGAAATACATTGTGTTTTAGGGCAAATGATTCATAAAAAATTTAGCATCTTGGCTTTGCAAAAAAATGAAAAGCATAGACCGCCCTCTCTATATTGTTTGGTCAGAAGAATTTGATACTGGTATTTCCATCATTGACGAACAACATCGTGGCCTTGTAAGCCTGATCAATACGTTCTTTTACCATAAAGGCGATGCCGATAAAGACATTGATCGGTTTCTGGTACCCACAGCAGAAATGTTTAAAAGTTATGCTCAATTGCATTTTTTAACCATTTCAAGGTTAATGAAGGAAACTGATTATCCTGAGTATGACTTGGAAACCAAACGCAACGAAGAACTCATGGCAATTATTCAAACTGTAGATATGCGGTGTCGATCCAGGCGAGATGCTGATGGTTTTCTGCGTTTTTTGAAGATGTATTGGACAAGAGTTGTATGCAAAAAGAATTTAAACTTTATTTCGTATCTCAACTCTCAACAATAAAGTCCTTAAAGAGTATATTTTATCGCTATTTACATATCTATACAAAATATATCAGAAGTTTTTATTTATATTACCCATCTATAGACTTTTTTCCAGTAATCATACTGGTACAATATATTTTCAAAATGACACATCCTTGCAAAACAGCTTTATACGTCCCCGTTCAATTCCCATAATTACATTAAATCCCGGGCAAGAAACTCTTTGTTTTAATTTTTGTTGTCGCGCGAACTACAACCGCATCCCCATAGATCATACGACCAAGTCTCCACATCATACTCCTTTCCGGAATCATCCAGAGAACAGCATGACGACACAGCAACGGTCAAAGTTAAGGTTATTATGTTCCGAGCCAATAGAGCCATTAATTTGCAAGAATCAAGGTAGGAATCATGAGCACACGTACACCACCTCGTACTGTGGTCGCGGGCAGCGATAGCAAGCCTCAGTCCGAGCGAGCTATCGCTCACCCCACACGCTTGAATGAAGTGGAAACATCTCCCGACCGTGTGACGTGGTCGCTGTTTGTCAGGGCAGCGCTGCTCGTAATTGGCATATGGTCCGCCTCAGCCTTGGGGTTATATTTTTTTGCCTCAGATTTCAGTAAATCCGGCACGTTTGGCGATTCTTTCGGGGTGTTGAACACTCTGTTTTCCGGCTTGGCATTTGCGGGAATCATCGTTTCGATCAAAATGCAAAACGATGAAATGCGTGAACAACGCAAAGAACTTCAAAAGCAAAAAAAGAATGCCTTACTATACCACAGGGAAAGAATGTTTCTTTTACTGATGGATGAGTTCAAAAAATCTCGCGAGCGCCGTTACACTATTGTCGACGTGCGCCTGGTAATCAATGATTGCCTTGGATATAATGCGGCAATTAGCACGGATGAATATTCACCAGTGGCGTCATTACTGGACGAGGTAGAAAGCGTGCTTTCTGGTGCACGAATTGAAACGCCTTTGTTGCAAACATTTTCGCGTCGAATTTTCCGTCACGAAATTTGCGAGGTTTTCATTAAAACCTTTCATCAAGCTGCCGAAAGTGTAAAAAAGTTTGATCAAGCCTCCAGAGGCGAATACTATGACATTGTTTGTAATAGCATGTCTGATCCTGAGGAAGCCCTGCTATTCCTCTGTTTTGTAGCACGCTGTGGAGTGCAAACCCCGCAAAACCCTCAAGCGATGAAACTGCGCGAGAGTTTCGATGAGATAAAGGATAAACTCGTGTAATCACTGGGTAGATCAGCTGCGCTATTAAGGCTTGGCTCCCCCAATACATCTTGGCGGCAACCTTGAAGTGCAAAACATTTCAGAGTTAACCCGGCCTAAAAGCTCAAACGGTCGCCACAAAATCCTCAATGAATTCTCAAGCGAGAAGCGTATTCGACTCAAAAGAGTGCATTTCTCACCATAAAAAGTGAAAGCCCCGGAACACCGGGGCAATCGTGGGATGTGTAAAGCAGTTGTGTTGAGACTATGCAAGATCACGGCATCGTTGTCAACATAGTACACCAAACGACCCCTCAAATTTTGCAATCATTTTCTCATAACTTAATGATATAAAAAAAGGAGCCACAGGTATTACCTGTAACTCCTTGATTTTTCTGGTCGGGATGGCGCGATTTGAACGCGCGGCCTCAGCGTCCCGAACGCTGCGCTCTAGCCAAGCTGAGCCACATCCCGTTGAGAAAGGGAAGATATGCGAGACGTTGAATTTTGGCAAGTCATTTTTTATTTGTAAAAAATAAAGGCCTGACGTAATATAAAATCTGTCCCTTGAAGGACAAATTCTTAGTGGAGCGAGCAATCTGTATGACCCGAGTTCTCGTGGTGGATGACTCTACATTTATGCGCAATGCCATTGCCTCTCTCTTGGAGCAGGACCCGGAAATCAAGGTTGTCGGCACAGCTAGAGACGGACTTGAAGCCCTGCAAAAGGCTGAGGAGCTTGATGCAGACGTTATGACGCTGGACGTGGAAATGCCGCGCCTTGGCGGTCTTGAAACTCTTCAGCGTCTCATGAAAGCCTCTCCAATGCCCGTTCTCATGATCAGCTCCTTAACTGAAAGTGGCGCTGAGAGCACCCTCAAGGCTATGGAGTACGGCGCTCTGGATTTTATTCCCAAGAATATGAGCAACGACCGTGATTCTTTTGGTCTGGAGCTGCGTCGCAAGGTTACAGCGCTGGCTCGGCGCAAAGCCATTATCCGGCTCAAGTACCGCCGCATCAACAATATTGCTGTACCAGCCGCTCCACTGACGCGCGCACCTGCGCAACCAGCAGACTATGTTCAGACCCCCTGCTACGGGCCACGCGACCTTGTTGTTGTGGGCGTCTCCACGGGAGGGCCGCCAGTAGTGCAGAAAATACTGTCTGCCTTGCCAGCTGACCTGCCAGCCTGCATTCTTGTTGCGCAACATATGCCTGCGGCTTTTACTGGCCCGTTTGCCAAAAGACTTGATAGTGTTTGCAGCATCGGCGTTACTGAAGCAGCGGACGGTGATCGTTTAAAAAATGGCCATGCCTACGTCTGCCCCGGGGGGCGGCACATAAGCGTGCGCATGCGTGGACCTCTACCCGAAGTAGCGGTTACGGACGAACCCCGCGATGCCTTGTACAAGCCCACTGTTAACCTGCTTATGGAAAGCGCCGGAAAAAATATGGGACGCCGCACCTTGGGGGTTATGCTGACCGGTATGGGATCAGACGGGTGCGACGGCGCAAAAATTTTAAAAGAAAAAGGCGGTTGCCTCATTGCCCAGAATGAGGCTTCATGCGTAGTATACGGCATGCCAAAGGCTGTTATTGATGCCAAACTGGCCAATCAGATTCTCGATGCAGACGATATCGCCCAAGCCATCATGACAATCGTCAAAGGCTGACCCGTAGCGCAGCAGGAAGCAATATTATGGAAAATTCGCTCAACACGGCTCCGCAAGTAATCGAAGCACTGCAATCCGCCGACAGCGCCACCATTCGCAGTGCCGCTTTCAATGCTGGCGATATGGCCTTGCATGATGCCATTCCTTTACTGTGCGCACTTGTCAAAAGTAGCAATATCGGTATTCAGGAAGCTGCTGAATACGCCCTGCGCAAAATCCGAGGGCCTCATGTGGTGACAGCCCTGCTGCCACTACTTCGTAGCGAAGAAGCTCCTGTACGTAACGTAGCTATGGATATTCTGCGTGAAATCGGAAGGGACAGCATTGAAAGCATGCAACCGTACCTTCAAGATGAAGATCCCGATCTACGCATTTTCATCACCGACATTCTTGGCTATTCCCCCACGCATCAGGCAGCCCTGCTTCTTGCCAAGGCACTACTCAAAGACCCAGAAGTTAATGTTCGCTATCAAGCGGCCGTAAGCTTGGGCAACCTAGCCTTCCCGGAGACCGTGCCCCCACTGTGTCAGGCTATGCATGATGAAGAATGGGTGCAGTTCGCAGTGGTGGAGGCTCTTGCCAAAATCAAAGACCCTTCAGCCGCCAATGGACTTGTAAAATTATTGCCTCAGGCATCGCCACTCGTCAGTTCTGCTATTATTGATGCGTTGGGCGGCATGGGCGATATAAAAGCCATACCACTTCTTTTCAGCTCACTTGAAAATGTCAGCGTTCCCTTGCGGCACAAAATAGTTAAAGCCATAGTACAAATTCTGAGTGTACGCTCTTTGTCCTTACTGGCGGCAAAGTCGCAGGAACGCCTGCGGGTCTATTTGCTTGAAGCCCTTACGGACAATGATGAAGACATCCTGCTGGCTGCCTTACAGGGTTTGAGCGCCATTGGAAATGAAACTGCCACTGAGGCCATTATTAATCTGGCCACAGGCCTGGATGCAGAACGCCAACCCGAACTTTATGAAGCGGCTATTCACGCCATTTCCTCCCTCGGCTACAACGCTATGCTTCGCGACGCTTTACGCAGCGAAGACGAACAGCGCATATCCGTGGCAATGGCTGCCTGTCGACTTCTCACTGACCATAGCCCCGTTGAGGAACTGAAGAGCATCTTCTGGAGGGGCAGCCCCGAACTGCGCCGTGCGGCAGTGGCTGAAGTAGCTCAAATGGGTGAATGCACTGACACACCGTTCTTCCTTTCTATTATTGAAGAATCTGAAGATGCGGAAGTTCTGAAGAGTGCTCTTATATTTTTTGGCAATCAGCATGCCTGCCCAGAAGCGGAAGATATTGTATTCTCTCAGCTGGATCATCGTTATGTTGATGTGCAAGAAATGGCTCTTGAAGCGTGCATCAATTTGCATAGCCCCAAGCTTAACATTCTGTTTAAGGAAAGGGCACACAGTGAAGACCCCATGCAGCGCATGATGGCGATTTATGCCCTTGGCCGTTATAGTGTTACAGAAAATCTGGATGAAATAACTCAAGCTCTTGAAGATTCTTCGGCACGGGTCAGGCAAGTGGCCATAGAAGCGTTCCAGAACCTGGGGCCCCAGGCAGAAGACTTTCTGCCCAGCCTGCTGCCTCGATTGCTTGACGAAGATAAAGATGTGCGGATCGCACTGGTAGACCTGCTCGGTCAAATTGGCACAGCATCAGTTATGCCGCATATTATTTCTGCTCTTGCGGATGAAAATGATTGGGTAAAAATCAGGGCGATTGAAGCTCTGGGTGTACACAAAATAGTAGATGCTGTCCCTTACCTGGCCCAAATGTTTGAAACCGAAAATCCAATGGTATCATTCAAGATAATTGAGG
>NZ_JASGDK010000062.1:0-41540 GCF_047607245.1 Desulfovibrio sp. | reverse complement strand
CTTGCGGGCAGCGGCAAGGATGTGGCGCGCGCGCGAATAGTAGCCCAAGCCTTCCCATAAAAGCAGCACGTCTTCTTCATGCGCCGCTGCCAGCGTGGCGACATCGGGGAAGCGTTGCATCCAGCGCAAAAAATAGCTGACCCCGCGCTCCATTTGCGTTTGCTGCAACATGACTTCTGAAATCCATACTTCATATGGCGTATAGCTGGCGCGCCAGGGCAGGGCGCGCTGGTGAACAGCAAACCAGTCGAGCAGGGCTTGTTGCAGGCCAGGGATGTGTTCTTCAGGCGTCAGGTGGCGCACCGTGCCAGACGAAGATGGCAGGCAGGACTCTTCAAATCCCGGCAGAAAGCTGGCCGTCTGGCCAGTGTCTGCGTCTTTTTTGGGGACGGCCTTGGGGAGTTTTTTGCGTGTTTGGGGCATGAAGGGTAATCTATACCCAGCGGCAGGCATTGTCATCTTTCGGGGCATACCCTATATTCCGGCTCAGGACGCGTCTCCGGCTTTTTCCGGGGCGCGGGCCATCACCACTAAAGGAGCTATCATGGCTGAAAATCCCACGGTTTTGCTGGAAACCACGTCCGGCGACATTTTGATCGAGCTCTTCACCGACAAGGCCCCGAAAACCGTTGCCAATTTTTTGCAATATGTGGATGAGGGTTTTTACAACAACACCATCTTCCACCGCGTGATCCCCGGTTTCATGATTCAGGGCGGCGGTCTTGGCGCGCGTATGGACGAAAAAGCCACTCGCGAACCTGTCACCAATGAGGCTGACAACGGCGTGAAAAACGAACGCGGCACCATCGCAATGGCCCGCACCCGTGACCCGCACAGCGCCACGGCACAGTTTTTCATCAACCTGGTGGACAACGCTTTTCTTGACCACAGTTCCCCCACACTTGACGGATGGGGCTATTGCGCCTTTGGTCGCGTGACCGAAGGTATGGACATAGTGGACAAGATCGCCAAGGTGAAAACCAAGAGCATGGGCATGCACGAAAACGTGCCCGTGGATATGGTGCTCATCACTGGCTCCAGCCGTTTCGAATAAATCTGGAGCAGATAAAAGACGAAAATTTTCGTAACTATCTGTTGCAAATCAGCAATTAGCTGATTTGTTCTCAAGCCCCCGCTTTGCACAAGGCGGGGGCTTTGGTTATGCTGAAGCAGAGCGGAGCGCTGCCCCGTGCTTGTTCAGCAGCGAAAACGCAGCAGACTTCGCCAGCGCATTGAAGATACACATTTTCAATGGGAACCTGCCCAAAGGAGAACTGCATGTCTCGCGACATTACAAATGCGATTCAAGGGCCCTATCGCCATTCCTGGAGTCTTTTGACCCAGCTTGTCGATACGTGCCCCGACAAAATCTGGAACGAAACACGCGGTGGCTGGCCCTTCTGGCAGCAGGTCGCGCATACCCTTGCGGTACTGAATTTTTTTACGCTTGCCGAAAATGAAGCGCCGTTGTCAGCCCCTTGCGACATGGCCACGCTTATGCTCAAGGTGCAGGGGGCCTGCGCCATCGGCAAGGACGCCATGCGGGACTATGCAGAAGCCGTGCGCATCAGCGTAGACGGATGGCTGGACGGTATTTCTGACAGCGACCTTGTTAAGGTTCATACGGTACTGAGCAAAAAAATCGGGCGCGATGTGACGTTTGGCGCGGCAATAGCCATGCTGGCCAGCCACACCTGCTACCACGTCGGCTCCTGTGATGCCGCCCTGCGGGACAACGGGCTGCCCGGCGTATTTTAGAGCAGGGGAAATATGAAGTGCGCCGCATTTCAAAATTGGCGTTCTGCCGGAACCTGAGCTAGTCTTCAAATGACGCCGAGTTGTGGCGGCCGCACTGCTTGCCGCCCGATGGTCTCGTTATGAAATCGCTCAAAATCCTGATGCAACGCCGTAACACGCCTTTGTTTGAAAAAATTCTCTGGCAGATTGTCTCAAGGGCTTGCCCCGCATGAAAAGATAGCTATGTATTGTGCATAGAGACGGCTGAAAAACAAGGAGAATACCATGACCACATGGAATAATGATCCGGCCCATTCCCGCCTTGGTTTTGTAGTCAGACACATCACCATTACCGATGTGACTGGCAGGTTTGCCGACTTTGTGGTTACTGCCCAGATTGGCAAGGACGACCTTTCCGACGCCAAATTCAGCATGGCTGCCCAGGTTGCCAGCGTTGATACAGATGTGGACGCACGTGACGAACATCTGCGCAGCCCCGACTTTTTTGAGGCTGCCGTGCATCCCGTAATCACCTTTGAAAGCAGCCGGGTACACCTGGAAGCCAGCGGTGAGGGCAAGATCAGTGGCACCCTGACCATTCGTGGCGTGGCGAAAGAGGCTACCTTCAACTTCCGCGCCAGCGAAGTGGTGACCAATCCTATGAATGAAAAGCCCACACGCGCCTTCAAGGTGTGGGGCGACATAAAGAGAAGCGACTTCAATGTCGGCAAGGGCGTTCCCTCCCTCATCGTGGGAGAGACCGTACACGTGACCGCAGATATGGAATGCTCGCCCGCCTAGACAGCGTTGCCGCCAGAGCTCTTCCCGTTCTTCTGCATTGAGCCCCGGCTTTTATGCTGATGGAGTTACAAAGACTGTGCTCCCGCATAACTGCCCGTTCTTGCAAGGATAACAGGGATTTTGCCTCGAGACGGCATAGCCTGCTGATTGTAAATATGTTTTTTGACGTTCGCGAAAGCGGCCCTTTTCATGCATGAAAAGGGCCGCTTTGTTTGCCTTTGGGGTTCATTGACTTGGAAAAGATTGTTCTCAGGTTTTAAGGGGGGGCTCCATTGCCCCGGCAGAAGCCGGGCTGCCATTATGTATTCCGTAAAAATTGAGGCCCGCCCACAAGGGGCGGGCCTCTAACCGCGCTGCCAACCTGGGCTTAAGCCTTGCGGCGTCGGCGCCACAGCACGGAAATTGTTCCTATGTTCAGCAACAGGCTAACGCCCAGCAAGGCCCGCAAGGGGGTAGAAAAACCTCCCCACGCGTCTGCGGCGGCACCAGCCGTGGGTGCGGTGCCGCCGCTATGGGCCACAGTAATCTCGTGCTCAACCCTGTGGCCCATATTGTCGGCCATAATCACCCGCCATTGGCCTGGGGCATTAGGCACAAAGGCGAAGCGTCCCTGGGTGTCGGTTCGGCCGTTCTGGAATTCAAGCTTTGCATCAGCAGGGCTGTAAACTTCCACTTTTGCATAGGCGGGCACTTCACCCGTAGAGTAGGCAAACTGCACGACTATGGCATTGTCCTGTGGAATTTCCGCAGCCCGCAAAGCATGTGCCGAAACTTGTCCCACGCCTGCCAGCGAAAGGCAGGCGCAGAATAGAAAGACACAGCATGTTTTTGGGGGCACAATAAATCTCATTGGCGGTCTGCCTCGCTAGGGACTGTTTCTAAATAATTCTCTTGTCCCTGCCCTTGGCGCAAAATCATTTATTTAGGGAAACGCTGATTTATTCTGTTTGGCTGCGTTGCTTCACTTTTTTTGAGACAGTCGAGGACAGAAGAGTCCACTCCTGCTTCAAAAAAAATCGCGCCTTGCCAAACGAAATAACTGTGCGTTTCCAGGAGGCTCTTTAACCAGTGCTTCCTTGGAAGCAGCCCCTGGAGCAATTTACGTAATGAAATGAATCAATTGTTCTGCAAGGGTTTGCGTGCAAATTCTTGCCACGAAATAGGCCTGGGCGGTATTTGCTCACCGTAAAATGGCTATTTCAAGTGCAAAATGCTCTACCGGACAGGAAAAACGTAGGTTGCCCGCAGATGGTGTTCGTCTGCATCAGTTCCCGGAGTTTTTTCAACCGTGGCGGTGCGGACCATCCACAGGGCTGGTTTGTCCACCGCAAGAGCTGCTTTGCCCTGGGCGTCGGTGGTGGCCGTAACCTTATAGGTATCCTCTTCCTTGCTGAATTCATCGTGCGTCAGGCCCACTGCGGCGTCAGCCAGAGGCTTGCCGCGCAACAGAACCTGCACGTTCATTGTGCCGCCCGGCTTTATGGTTGCGGGGTTGTCCAGCAGAATGATTTCAAGCATCTGATCTTGAGGCGTCTTGTACAGGCTGTCATTGACCGCAGGATTGAGCAGGGTTTTGGCGAATTTTTCGTACTTGCCTACCGAGCGGACCTTCTTGCCCTGGGCTTCAAGCTGTGCGCGGTTGCCTTCAAGCACGCCTTCGGTGGTTTCACTCCATATCTGGGGCAGGCGGTGTCCCGCCAGCAGGGCGGGGGCAGTGTCTGCCAGCGTAATATCGCCCACAAGGGCGGCAAGGGCCGCGTCTTCACTCAGGTTCACAGCAGAAGCTTTGCCGTTTTGCAAAATTTGCAGGCGCACTGTTGCGGGATTTTCCGCTTCTTCGCTGATCATGAAAACGTGTGAAGCCTGCGCCTGCACACGGGTTTTCTGCCCGACGGGCGGCGTTGCAGTATCAGGCTTGAGAATGAATTCGTGCGCTGCGGCGGGCAAGGCCGCACCAAGAAGAGCCGTAAGAGCCAGACCGCCAAGAAAAGGTTTTGCCTTATGGCCTATCTGCTGCAAAAGGGTCATGGGGGGCACTCCGTGTTGAGGTTCGGCATAAAATATTGTGTTACGAACTTTAAAAAGATGCTACATGTGGCATGTGGTTTTGGCAAGCTGAAAAACACGATTTTTATAATCGTGTTACGATGAGATTAAAAAAAGCCCATAAAGAGCCTTAGAGTTGTGCCTTTAGCTTGATTCGTGAAGCAGTTGTTGGAATCGGCCTGCTTAGAGGCAGTGGGGAGTCTGAAAGCCGTTGCTTGTGACTCCCGTTTCAGACTGGAACATCACAGTGGCTTATTGGAGTAAAACAAGGATTTCAGGGCGTGGTCGTGGGGTGATTCTGTTTGCAACAGGGCCTTTTCCCGCAAGGCAGTTCAAAGTTTAAGTCCTGCCGCTGTACAAGAGGACCGCAGCGCAACGCAGTGTGTCAGCTGATCGTTACTTTTTTCGGCTGAATAACAGCTTTGAAATGTGAAAGCTGACAAAGCTCATCTGTCGTGGGGGGCGGCTACACAGATGGCAGTATTCAGTTCATGCTCAAAAGCTGAATGGCGGCCAGATGTTCCAGTTCTTCGGTCAGGCAAAGGGCTTCTGCCAGATGTTCTCCGGTACAGCACAGGCCATGTCCGGCCATCCAGATTGCCGGATGTTCCAGGCTAGCTTTGGCGACGGCATCGGCCAGCTCTGTGGTTCCGGGGGGCAGGGCAGGGGCAAAGCCCAGGCGGGCGCGCCATACGTCTGCCTCAAAGAGGGGAAGCCGCAAAAAGTCTTTCAGGCCGTCTGTCTGCTGCCCGTCATGCTGACCTGACTCAAGCCGCAGGCTGAGGGCCAGAAGGCGGCGCGGGTGTGTATGCAGAATGGCCTTGCAGTGGGGTTTTGCGCGGTAAATAGCCAGATGCATGCCGGATTCTGTGGATGCCGGGCCGCCATGCAGGGGCGCGGCGCTGTGCAGATCTACAAGGCAGCAGTCCTGCGGGGCGAGGCGGCCCTTGGCCGCACCGCTGCGGGTGAGGCATACAATAGTGTCATGCGGCGCGGGCAGGCGGCAACTGGCGTTGCCGTTACAGCCGGAGAGCAAACCCTGTTCCCACGCATCGCGGCAGACGCTGCGCATCTGTTCCGCATAAGGGGCCATAAGTTCCGGGGCCAGCGCCTGAAGGTCCTTGTGCATGTGTATTCCCTGCCAGTCAAAGGCCGCTATCTGTTCGTGAAAAATCCATTTCTGCGCCACAACGTGCCGGGTTACGGTGCTGACAAATCACAAAATGAAGCCAGCTCAGACCTCGAAGTGGTCAAAGCCGCCGCCAAGACTGTCCAGCGGGGCGTTGTTGCACTCTATGCCCCCGCCAGCCGTAACAACGCCAATACTGAACAGGCCGGGAATGGCCGCGTGCAGGGGCGGCAGCATGTCAGGCGCGCAGGATCCGAGCAGCGCGTAATCCTCACCGCCCAGCAAGGCTTCGTGAACGGGATTTTTGCCTGTTTCAGCAGCGTGGCGCAAAAGTTCGGGATGCAGGCGGCCCTGTGGCAGTACTATTTCTGCGCCAAGGCCCGTGCATTTTTCCGGGCAGGTGACGCTGAGTTCACCTGTAAGGCCCAGCAGGCGGGGCAGATCGCGCATGATGCCGTCTGAAAGGTCCATAAGGGCCGGGGGGCGTGCATTGTGACCTGCCCGCGCCAGCATGAGACCTGCATCCACCTGCGGCACAGGCCGCAAATGGGCCGCGCAGGCGGCGGGCCAATCGTTCAGGGCCTGGCGTCCTTGAGCTTCCAGCCGGGTGAGGCCCACGCGGGCCAGACCCAGAGAGCCGACCACAAAAAGAGTATCGCCGGGCATGCTGCCGCCGCGCACAAGAAAATGGCCGGGGTCAGCCGGCTCGCCCCAAACGGTTATGGAAACATGCAGTTTTTCACTGCGCGACAGGTCGCCGCCGGCCAGCGCCATGCGGTGCAGACCAGCCACTTCGGCCATGCCGCTGAAAAACCTGTTAAGCCACTTCATATCCGCCCATGCGGGCAGGCCGAGGCAAAGCGTAAAACCAAGGGGCCGCGCGCCGCACCCTGCAAGGTCGCTGACATTGACGGCCAGCGCCTTGTAGCCCATATCCTCGGGCGTGAAGTAGGATTGGCGAAAATGAATATCTTCCAGAAAAAGATCGCTGCTCACGCAGAGAGGCCGCCCGGCCTTGAGCACCGCGCAGTCGTCGCCCCTGCCCAGCAGCAGCGAGGGGTGCGTCTGGGGAAAATACTCTGCCAGACAGGCAAGAATGCGGTCTTCCGATAGCGGTGCAGCGGAGCCGCTGGTGGAGGAGGCCGAAACCATATCAATTCTCCATGAGCAGATATTCGCTCAAAATGACCTTGAGGCCGAAGCCGGGAAAGTTCACCTGTACCTTTTCGGGCGACAGGTGCTTGATAATCTTGCCACGCCCGAAGATGCGGTGGGTGCAGTAACAAAGCTGCCCCTGGGCGGCATCGCCTTTGGATTCACCGCCCAATCCCCCGGTTGGGGCTGCGCCACTGCCCGCGGCGGCAGCGGCTGGCGCGGGCGCAAAATTGCGTGATTGCGAGAAGCTCAGGCCCGGCGACGATTTTTCCTGTTCCGAGGGCAGCTGGCAGTCATCGTAGGCGGCATGATCTGGCGCGCTCTGCGGGCGGGCCAAAGGCCGGGCCTGAAAGCGTGCCTGATATGAAGGCTGCGCCCCGCCGAAGCTTCCTGCCGCACGGCGCGAAAGAATGCCGCCAAAGCCCTCTATCCATTCTTCCACAAGGCCCGGGGCCAGTTCGCGCACAAAGGGGCTCTGGTTCACGTGCTGGCTGCCGCGCTCTGCCCTGTTGTACAGTGATGCCGGGGCGTAAAGATCAAGGTTCTGGCGGGCACGGGTGCAGGCCACGTACATGAGGCGGCGTTCTTCTTCAAAATCTTCGGGCCTGGCCAGCGCGTGCCGTGAGGGAAAACGGTCCTCAACAAGATCAATGATGCACACGGCGTTCCACTCCAGCCCCTTGGCAGAATGCACGGTGGAAAGGGTGATCTTGCCTTCGGTGTCGTGTTCGTCTTCTTCGGGCGATTCCAGCGCCAGATCGGCCAGAAAAAGGTCAAGATGGATGTAGCCTGAAGCCATCTGTATGATTTCTTCAAGACCCTGCTGGCGGCGGGGCCAATCTTCGGGATACAGGGTTTCAAGACGCGGGCGGTAATGCTCCAGCACGGAGGCCAGCGTGGATGAAGGCGACATGGGGCGCGTGCGCAGGTCATTGATGAAGCGCATGTCTTCCAGAAAGCCCGTATGGCGGCCAAAGGCTTTTTCCGTGGCGGCAGCGTCGCCGCTGCGGGCAACGGCGTAGAGCTTTTCCACCGTCTTGGGGCCGATGCCGCTGTGCTGGGCCGCAACGCGGGCAAAGGCAGGCAGGTCCAGCGGATTGAGCAGCAGACGGGCGTAGGCCATCACGTCCTTGACGTGGGCGGCCTCGGTATAGCGCAGGCCGCCGTATTTGCGAAAACCTATGCCAGCCTGATTGAGCGCCATTTCAAGATTGTAGGAGTGAAACCCCGCGCGAAAGAGTACCGCAATTTCATGCGGCATGTGGTCGTGCAGCAGTTCTTCAATACGGCGCACCACAATCTTGGCCTGACTGGCGTCGCTCATAGGCGTCACCAGACGTACCAGATCCCCCCCCTCCTTGCGGGTAAAGAGATTTTTGTGAAAGGACTCCGCCGCATGGGCCAGCAGACTGTTGGCCACATCCAGCACGGGCTTGGTGGAGCGGTAGTTTTCTTCCAGCCGGATAACTGTGGTGCCCGGAAAAAATTTGGGGAAATCCAGAATGTTGCGAACATTGGCCCCACGGAAGGCATAGATGGACTGCGCCTCGTCGCCCACAGCCATAACGTTGCCGGGGGGGCCGTCTTCCGGCCCGGCCAGCAGGCGCACTATGCGGGCCTGCACCAGGTTGGTGTCCTGATACTCATCCACAAGAATATGGCTGAAGCGCTGGCGCAGGCTGGCTGCGGCCATTTCATTGTAGCGCAGCAGGGCTTCAAGTTCAAAAAGCAGGTCGTCATAGTCCATGAGACCTTTGTCGCGTCTGTAAGAATCGTAGACATCGCCCAGCCGGGTCAGGCTGTCGGCGTGGGGCAGCAGATGAATGGCCTCGCGCCTCAGCACCTCGTCCAGCGGTAATTCCTTGTTGCGGGCCTTGCTGAGCAGACCTACCACAGTCTGTGTTTTGGGAAAGGACTTGTCGCCCTTGCCCAGCTTGAGGTCATCCTTGCAGTGCTTGACCGCCGCCGTGATGTCGGACGCGTCCATAACCGTAAAGGGCCGGTCAGCCAGCCATGAGGGCTTCCAGCGGCGCAGCACGCTGAAAGCAAATGCGTGAAAAGTGCCGCCCTGTACGCCGGTAAGCCCCTGGTTCAGCAGCAGGCCCGCGCGGTGCAGCATTTCCTGCGCCGCTTTGCGGGTAAAGGTAAGCAGCAGCATGGCGTCTGGCGAGATGCCGTTTTCAGCCAGCCAGGCCAGACGGTAAACAATGGTGCGGGTTTTGCCGCTGCCCGCGCCAGCCACCACCAGCACGGGACCATCGCCGCTGGTGGCTGCCTGATATTGGGCTTCGTTGAGCGCTTGTGCGTAATCAATCATAGCGCGACCCTAGCACAAGGCCTTCCGGCCCGCCAGAGTGCCCTGCGGCATATGCCCGCCCCGGCGCAAACTTGACTTTGCGGCCAGCCGGACTGAGTATCCCGTAAAATCGAGGAATACCGCCGCATGAGTTTCAAGCAGAATGACATTGTTGTAGGCCCGGGTGTTCGATTAAGCCGATCCCGCAGACTTTTTTTCGCGCTGCTGCTCGCCATGCTGGGAGCCTTCGGCCCCCTGAGCATAGATACCTATTTGCCCAGTTTGCCCCAGATAGCCGGGGATCTGTCCATTTCAACGGCGACAACCCAGATCACCATCACCGCGTTTCTTCTGGGTATGGCCATCGGGCAGGTTTTCATCGGCCCCATTTCAGACAGTCACGGGCGGCGTGGGCCCTTGCTGCTGGCCCTGGCCTTCTTTACGCTGGCGTCGTTTTTTTGCGCGCGCGCCACGTCGGGCGAGAGTTTTATTGCCCTGCGTTTTGCGCAGGGGCTCAGCGGGGCTGGCGGCGTGGTGCTTTCACGCGCCATTGCCTGCGACCTTTTTCGCGGGGCGGAACTGACCAGCTTTATGGCCGTTCTTATTGCCATTCAAAGCGTGGCCCCCATTATGGCTCCTCTTTTGGGCGGCGGGCTGGCAATTTTAGGCGGTTGGCCTGCGGTTTTTGTTTTTCTGACAATTTTTGGCCTGCTGCTTGTGTGCCTGTGCGCGTGGCGGCTGCCGGAAACTCTGCTTCCAGAGGCCCGGCGGCCCGGCGGCGTGTTTGCCGCCCTGCGCTATACCGGCACACTGTTCAAGGAAAAGGCCTTCATGTGCTTTGCAGGCGTGCAGGGCTTCACTATGGCGGGGTTTTTCGGCTATGTGGCGGCGTCGCCATTTATTTTTCAGGATATGTACGGCTTTTCCCACACGGCCTATGCAATGATTTTTGGGGCAAACGCGCTCAGCCTTTCCCTGATGGCTGTGATTACCGGGCGTCTGGCCCACCGGGTCAAGGAAGAAAAATTGCTTGTGGCGGGCAATGTTTTGCGCTGGATAGCCTGCCTTATTGTTCTGGTGGTAACCATTGTACGCCCGGCTTCGCCCTGGCCTCTTATTGCGGCCCTGTATTGCATGATTACGCTTCAGGGAGTGACCTTTGCCACCAGCTTTACGCTGGGCATTGCAGCGCAGGATGTGGGCGCGGGCGCGGCTTCCGGGGTGATCGGCGTGGCGGCATTTATTTTTGGGGCTTTTTCCTCTCCTCTTGTGGGATTGGCCGGGCCGGAAACCGCCGTGCCTCTGGGCGTGGTCTGCGCTGTGACAGGAACCGCCACCCTGGTTCTGAGCCTTATGGGCAACAAGGCGCTGCGCCAGCGGCGCGAGCGTATGGCCGCCGCGAAACAGCCGGGGAATTGAGGCCTGACCGGGCTTTGCGGCGATTCGCATTGACGCGGGCTGCACCCGATAGTACATATAAAAACGCTTGCGATATTTTTCTCTAGGGGCTGTTTCGAAATAAATACTTTCGCCTTTTGGCTGTGCCAGATTGCGTTTGTTTTTAGGCAGGACGCCAGCTTTGTAGCGCACAATCTTCAAAGCTGACTTGGTCATGTTCTGGTAGCGAGCCGGGCCTGGCTATACCGGGCCATCAAAAAAATTAAGGAGTTTCCATGCCTGAACCACAGAGCCAATTCCAGAGTGCAGTCGCCGCTATGATTGAAGCGGTGATGTTTGAAAACTGGTTGCGCTTCTATTTTATCAGCGAAAAGCCCGAAGCCGCTCCGGTGGATGGCGAAGCGCCGCTGTTTATGGCCGTGCCGGTCAAAGGTATGGAACGCATTGCCGAACTGTATCCTCACCTGCTGCCCCTGGCCGACGAAATGAATGGCAAGGAAGTGACGTTTGAAATGTCGCAGCGTGCCATCTGTAATTTTGTTGCCACCCACGTGGAAGGCAAAAGCATAGCCCGCGACAGCGCGGCAATGATTTTTAACAGCTCTACGTTTCAGGTGCAGATGCAGCTTTTCAACACATGGCTGCAAATGCATGAAGACCAGCTTGACCGCGGCTTCACGGAATTCGGCGCATGGCGCAAGCTGTTTGACGAATGGCGTCAGAGCCCCGGAGCTCGCGAACTTGCTGAGAAACTGAGCATCAGTATTCAGGGTTCGCCTTCCGCAAGCGGCAAGGAAACCGTGCAGTAGCCCTTGCGCTATGCCGCACATATGCCCAACAGCCTTTTTCGGGGCAATTGGGCGGCAGATGATCCGGTTCGTCTGGCATCCATCAGGGTCGTCTCTTTGCCTGGCAATTGCCTTGCGCCGTAAAGCTCGGGCATACGGCTGTTGCCGGGCGATCTGCATATGGCAAGCGGGGTAATTCTGGCTGATGGGCGTGACGAGCCGTACGGCAGAACAGAAATGCAAACTATTTCAGTAATAATTCTGTCGACAGGGATAACTTGCGCAAGAAGATAATTTTTTGTACAGCGAGACCCCCACAGCAAGGAAGCCGGGTTGAGAAGTATAAGTTTTTAAACTAAACAGGATTTGTTCCTGAAATAAAAACTTAATTATTGCAATATATTAAAGAAAGTTTTTCTTGGGTTTAGTTTGGCACGGCCATTGCAGAATAGAAAGTACCTTCCTTTCTTTTGCTGACAGCCTCCTCCAAATAAGACGGCCTGCCTCCCCAAGCGGGCCGTTTTATTTGGTTCATCCACGCAGTCATGAGGATAGTCATGCAGCATTTTCTTGCATCAGAGTACAGCCCGGTTCGGCCAGATCAGGCCGCCTTTCATATCATTCCTGTTCCGCTGGAGCAGAGCGTTTCCTATGGCGGGGGTACAGCTCACGGCCCGGAAGCTCTGCTCACGGCCTCGCAGCAGCTTGAAGCCTGGGAATGCGGGCACACTCCCGGCGAGTCAGGTTTTTATACTGCGCCGCCTGTGGATTGTAGTGGGCCTATTGAAGGCACCCTTGACCGCATTGAGGCTGCTGCTGCCCATGCCCTTTCCTGCAAGGCCATGCCCGTGGTGCTTGGCGGCGAGCACACAGTAAGCCTTGGGGCGTTGCGTGCTTTGGCCAAGCATGCCCAAAGCACGGGCGAACCCTTTGGCATTGTGCAGTTTGACGCCCATGCCGACCTGCGCTCAAGCTATGAAGGCAGCCCGTACTCGCATGCCTGCGTTATGCACCGCGCGGTGGCAGATCTGGGCCTGCCGCTGGTACAGTTTGGCGTGCGCGATTTCAGCCGAGAAGAGGCCGAGGTACGCAAGGCCCACAACGTCACGCATTACGACGCCTATTTTATGGCCCGCGTGGGCCTGCCCGAACTGCCTTTTCCCGAGGATTTTCCCCGGCGTATATACATCACCTTTGATGTGGACGCTTTTGACGCCTCCCTTATGCCCGCCACGGGCACGCCGTCCCCCGGCGGCATGAACTGGCGCGAAGCCCAGTTTATTCTTGAGCGTTGCGTGGAAGGGCGGCAGGTCGTCGGGCTGGATGTGGTGGAGCTTGCGCCTATTGCGGGCCTGCACCATTGTGATTTCACGGCGGCCAAGCTGACGCACCTGCTTATGGGCCTGGCTCATGACGCCAACAATCGTTTTTGTGCGGAATAATACAGTCTGAGCCATGTGCTGTTTCTAAATAAACGATTTTGACCCAAGGGCAATGAAAAAGGTCTTTTTTACGAAAGGAGTGTACTTTTATGGTACATGACTGGAGTAAAAAATGGCCTTTTGACGCAGTCAGTTGGGCAAAAGAATTATTTAGAGACAGTACCTAGTGTAACAGTTTTTCCCCGGCATCTGCCCGCACGGTTTTATCAAGGAGCATGTATCATGAAGAACACTGTGGTCACATTTCGCGCTGCCAAGGGGCAAGACAAGCTTGTAGTGCTTACAGCCTATGACTACAGCACGGCCCGTGTTATGGACGCTGCCGGGGTCAATGCCCTTTTGGTGGGAGATTCACTGGGCATGGTCATGCTGGGGCACGATGATACGCTCAGCGTCACAATGGACGACATGATCCGCCATTGCGGCGCCGTTGCGCGGGCAGCGGAGCAGGCCCTTGTTATCTGCGACATGCCCTACATGAGCTACCACACAAGCGTGGACGACGCTGTGCGCAATGCTGGCAGACTGGTGTGCGAGGGACGCGCCCAGGCCGTCAAGCTTGAAGGCGGTGCGGAATTTTGCGACGTTGTCAGGGCACTTGTGCGGGCGTCCATTCCCGTCATGGGACATCTGGGCCTCACGCCCCAGTCTGTAAATGCTTTCGGCGGCTTCAAGATGCAGGGCAAGACGCACAGCGCGGCCCAAAAGCTGCTGGACGACGCCCGCGCCCTTCAGGACGCCGGAGCCTTTGCCGTGGTGCTGGAATGCGTGCCAGCGGTTCTGGCCGCCCGCATTACCAAGGAACTTGCCATTCCCGTCATCGGCATAGGCGCAGGTGCGGAATGTGACGGTCAGGTGCTGGTCTGGCAGGATATGACTGGCCTCAATACCCGCCCGCTGCCAAGGTTTGTCAAATACTTCGGTTCAGTGGACAACGCTTTGCGTGACGCCATCGAGGGGTATACACGCGAAGTGCGCGCCGGGGCCTTTCCCGGTGAGGAACACTGCTATCCCTTGCCTGAAGGTATGGAAAAAACCATCAAAAAACTCAAATAGCATGGCCTGCCTGTAGGCTCATAAAGAAGCACACAACCAAAGCCCCTGCATATCAATGATATGCAGGGGCTTTTTGCCGTGGTTTCAGCGGGGTGAGCGCCAGAGCGTATTCTTACGGTACATAACTGGAGTGAAATGCCTTTGGCCCCGCCAGTAGTCAAAAGAATCGTTTAGAGGCCGCCTAGTCTTCGCCCAGTTCTTCAAGCAGTTCTGCCGAAGGAACGAAAAATAACGTGCCTGTTGCCGCTGTGCTGAAATCCAGCAGCCGGTCCGTGTTGCCCACGGGTTCACCGATGAACATGTTTTCAAGCATCTTGCGCGTGGTGGAAAATTTGCCGGCATAGCCGATAAAATAAGTGCCGAATTCGCCCTTGGCGGGGTTGGCGAAAGCCATATTCGCCCGCACGATTTTCAGCTCGTTTCCATCCTCGTCTTCAATATTTGTAACGGCATTATGTGCGTTTTCTGGTTTTTCTTCGTCGCTGAGCTCAACGTCGTTGAATTTTCGCCTGCCAATGGTTTTTTCCTGCTCTTCAGTGGAAAGGGCATTCCAGGCATGCATGTCATGAAGATACTTTTGCACAAAAGCGTAGCTGCCGCCTGTAAAATCCGGGTCATCTCCGCCGATTGTGGCTGATGCCAGCCGTGCTTCATTTTCAGGATTTTCAGTGCCGTCAACAAAGCCGATTATGGCGCGCCCATCGAAATAGCGAAAGCCCTGAACCTCATCAATGGGGTACACCGCCCCGTGAAGCTTGGAGCTGATGATGGTTGCCGCTTCAAGGCATACATCAAGCCGTGCCGCGCGGATATGAAGGAAAATATCACCCGGTGTGGAAACTGCGGTGTATTTGCCTCCCTTGATTTCTTTGAAGACTTCAAGCTCGTTAGGTTTGCCGCGTTTCGGAAAAAGCTTGCCCCAGGCTTCAGCGCCGAACCCCATTATGCAACTGATTGCCGAATCTGGCAGCCGGGTGCGCATGCTTCTGGCAACGGCTGTAAAATCGGCGCACAGGTCTTTTACTGTTGCCAGAGCTTCAGCGCCGTCCTGCAAACCGAAAATCATGAAAATAGCGTGCTCGCCCGGAGTATTGGTGACGTCTTGCGGTTTCATAAGAGTCCCTTTGTGGTTATGGGAAAATATTTTGTTTACGGAAACGCTGATTTATTCCGTTTGGCTGCGTTGCTTTATTTTTTTGAAACAGTCGGGGACGGAAGAGTCCACTCCTGCTTCAAAAAAAGATCGCGCCTTGCCAAACGAAAAAAACTGTGCGTTCGCAGGAGTTTTTTAATCAGTGCTTCCTTGATACTAGCGCATAGTAAGTTTGAAAAATAGGGGCTGTTCTATTGCAGCCGTGTGCTGACAGGCCCGGTTATCTGCCATGCGGAGCACGCAGGTCCACGGGTACACGCACGCGCGCCCCTGCCTTGTTGGTGAACAGCAAATGGCCGTGCTCCAGACCGTAGAGGTAGAGGCGGCGGGTCAGGTCCACATCCATGCGGCAGTAGGCGGCGATTTCGTTCATCTTGCCTTCCTTCCACCAGCGCAGGGCTTGCAGGCCATCGGCGCTCTTGGGCGCTTCAAGGGTGGCCTGCCCCAGATTGTCCAGCGAGATACGGTAACTCAGGCGATCTTTGATGCGCTGCAAGATGTCGAGGCTCGGCAGGTTGCGCAGGTCAAAGGGCGCAAAGGGCGCCAGTACGGCATAGTCAAAGCGCAGGCTGTTGAAGCCCACCACCAGGCCGCATGCCCGCATACGGTCAAACAGGGCGGGCAGCTCATCCTGCGTGTAGTTGAAAAAATCATCGGCGCGGCTGTCATAGGCCACGGCCACGCTCACACCCATATCGCCAGCTTTGTGCCAGCCGCCCACTTCGGCGGCGGAGCGGCGCGTTTCTACGTCAAAAACCACAAAATGTTCTGGCGGGGGCACAGATATGTGATTTTGCAGGTCTGTCATGAGGGAACCTCCATCAGTACAGGCAGGCGCGGCACTTGTGCCATGCTCTGTTGCCTGTTCCGTTACACGCCCTGTCGCATGTCCTGTCATATCCTCCACAACATGTGACGCCGCGCGGACTGTACTCCCGGTGCCCGAACCTCTGGCCGCCGAGCCGCTTGCCAAGGCGGACCGGGTACTGTTTGCGGGTGTATCCGCAACGTTGCCCGGGGAAGCAGCAATTTCGGGCCTGGAGTTGCCGTCCATCATGGCCGTGTCAGCCACAAACTCAAGTTCAGGGCGTGGCGGCGGCGGGCTCATGACCAGTTTTTCGCGCAACAAGTCGCCCTCATTGCCGGGGGCCAGCAACTGGCGCAGCAGTTCCAGAGCTGCCCGCTTGTCGATGGGGCGGTTGCCTGAACCGCATTTTGGCGAATGCACGCATGAGGGGCAGCCGTCCTCACAGGGGCAGGCCAGCACGGTTTTATAGGTGGCCTCCAGCAGGGCGCGGGCATCGCCAAAGGCCTGGCGCGTCAGGCCAGCGCCGCCGGGCAGGCCGTCGTAAATAAAGACAGCGGGCAGGCCAAGCTGGGCATGCATGGGGGTGGATATGCCGCCAAAGTCATTGCGGTCGGCCATAATGAGCAGGGGCAGCATGCCGATGGCCGCATGCTCCAGAGCATGAATGCCGCCCATAAAGTGCATGAAGTTGTCTTCCATCTCTGCGCGGATATTGTCGGGAATGACAAACCACAGTCCCTCGGTTTCAAAAACCTGCGGCGGCGCGTCCAGCGGTGTGATGGTCAGCAGGCGGTTGCCCGAGGTGGAGCGCTTTTCGTAGCCCGTCACCGTGTCAATAATGCGCAGCCGCCCCCGGCACACAAGGGTGCGCCCCAGCGACAGCCGCTCGGTTTCTTCAAGAATGTCTGTGGCTTTTTGCCCACGAGTACGGGTAAACCAGCCCACTTTGGCCTCTTTGGCCATAATGCGGGCGCGCGCCGGATCCATATCATCAATAATGTAGCTGCGGCCCCGGTGCAGGTAGACCGCGCCGGGATGCGTCTCGCGCCACGCGCGAAAGCCGTCCACAGAGCCGATGATGTGCCCCTGTTCGTCCTCGATGCTGAAGGTCTGCCCTGTGCCGCGCAGATCCACATGGCGCTGGGGCCGCTTGCGTGATGCCAGCAGCTGTTTGCCATCTGCCGACTGCAGCAGCAGACCCTGGGCATTGAGTTGCCGGGCGGCGGCCAGAGCTGCCGGACTTGCCAGCATGGCTTCGCCGAGGCGCAGGGGCATTTCAGCGGCGGCGCATTCCAGATGCCGGGCCAGAATGACCTCGTTGTCTGGATTGACTACGGCTTTTTCTGGGGGGCGGCTGAAAAAATCTTCGGGATTTCTGGCGAAATACTGATCCAGCGCGTCCTCGCCCGCCACCACGATAACGGCAGATTCCTGCTGCGCCCGGCCCACCCGGCCACCACGTTGCAAGGTAGCCATAACCGTGCCCGGATAGCCTACCAGAATGCAGACATCCAGCCCGCCGATGTCGATGCCCAGTTCGAGGGCGCTGGTGCTGACAACAGCCAGCAGGTCGCCGCTGGCCATGCGCGATTCAATGCTGCGGCGTTCTTCGGGCAAAAAGCCTGCTCTATAGGCTGAAATGCGGCTGGCAAAAGAGCCGGACTGCCCGGCCCACAGGCTGATAAGTTCGGTCATGCGGCGCGAGCGGCAGTAGACAATGGTGCGCAGGTTGCGTGCCAGAGCTGCCTTGAGCAGGTCAATGGCCGCCGTGGCAGGGCTTTGTTCCGGGTTGAGGAATACAAAGTGTCTTGGGCCTTGCGGCGCGCCGGATTTGTCGATGACAACAGGCGGCGGCGTTGCCGGGTTCACGGTCTGGAACACCGGGGCGGTTGCTGTACCGCTGGCTGCGTTGCTGACAGGATTGCCAGCTGTGCTGTTGGCCTGATTTTCATCTGTACCGCCGCCTGCACCGTCTGACGCAATGTTCTCTTCCGTGGCAGGATACGCCGTGCCCGTAAGCGCGGCCCCCAGTTCGCCGGGATTGCCCACGGTGGCAGTGCACAGCACATAGACGGGCTTTGCGCCGTAGCGCCCTGCCAGACGGTTGAGCCGCCGGAATACCTGCGCCATATGCGCGCCAAACACCCCGCGATAGGTATGGGCTTCGTCCACCACCACATGCGTGAGCCCCGCCAGAAAGGCTGCCCATTGCTCGTGATGGGGCAGAATGCCCAGATGCAGCATTTCGGGATTGCTGATGAGCACCGCAGGCGGATCGCGGCGAATCTTGCGGCGAAAGTGATCCGAGGTGTCGCCGTCGTACAGGGCGGCGGCGGGGCGGGCGTCCTTGGGCCATGTGGCAGTAAGGGCGTTGAAGGCGGCAAGCTGATCCTGCGCCAGAGCCTTGAGGGGAAAAAGATACAGGGCGCGCGCGTCAGGGTCGCGCAGGTGGCGTTCCAGCACGGGCAGGTTGTAAATCAGGCTTTTGCCGCTGGCCGTGGGCGTGGCCGCAACAATAGAGTGCCCTGCCCGGATGTGGTCCGTGGCCAAAGCCTGATGGCTGTACAGCCCGGCTATGCCGCGCTGCTCAAGAATGCGGTTGATGGCTGCGGGCCAGGGCAGACGCGTTTGGGCGTACTGAGGCTCGGCGGCGGGCAGCAGGCGGTGGCAGGTAACCTGCCCGCCAAGCTTTTCTGATGCCAGAAGTGCGGAAATATAGGAACCGACAGACATTTAGACTTCCATGCTAGGGGGCTTCCACGCAGGAAGCGCTCATTACGCGTCTCCCCCATGCGGGGTTTCGGTTTGCCCGGCGGGTCTTGCTTGTCCGCCGGGTTGCGATGCGGCTGCACGGTCTTCATTGGGAACAAGAGAACGCAGCACGCGTGCAGGCGACCCTGCGGCAAGGCTGTGCGGCGGCACGTCTTTTGTCACCACGCTGCCAGCGCCGATGATAGCCCCCTCGCCAATGGTGACGCCCTTGAGGATGATGCAATTGAGGCCAATCCAGGCGTAATCGCCAATGGTCACGGGCCTGTCGCCTTCCATACCCGGTTCAGTGGCGCGGGCTTCTGGCGGCCAGTGGGCGTGAAAATCTGAATCCACAATAATGCAGTTGGGCGCGATCAGTACCTGCCGTCCGATGCTGATGGCGGTGGAGCGGGCTGTGATGGACGTGCCGCTGAGTTGTGCGCCGGGGCCAATGTCAATGCGCGCACCGGGGCCAAAGGTGCGCAGGCGCACGGGCGTTGCCAGGGCTGATGCCGTGGCCCGCCGCCAGGATGAAACAAGGCTGGTTCCGGCTTCAATGGATATGTGGCTGCCCGGCCAGCGCATGAGGCCCACAGGGCCGTGGGCAGTAACACCTGCGCCAATGGGCACACCCACAAGGGTGGCCTTGCAGCGCAGGCGCAGTGTGCCCCAAAAGCGCCCCCAGCGCGTCATCACCTGAAGGCAGGCGTAGCTTATTATATTGGTGGGGGTGAGGCCCCGTTCCAGAGCTTTCCGCAGCATGCTCATATTTGATTACCTCTGCCAGCCCTGGCGGCAATGCCGCAGTTTGTTCGCTTGGGTCTGTTCGCATTGCATTTGGAAAAGACTGGTGGCGGAGTGTGCAGGCTGACTTGGATGTCCAGCATGCCAGACTTGGCTCCGGTGGTCGAGAGGCTGACACAGGAGTGGTTTGACAGGGCAGAAATAATTTCTGCTATATACTGAAATAACAGGAATAAATACTTGTCTGCCAACTTGACTGCCACCGCTCGCTGGACTAGATTGAAAATGAAATTTGTTTTTATATTGAGGGCGGGCGTCATCAAAACTCAAGCGCCCTGCCAACGTGGAAGTAGTGCCCTCGGGCGCAGGTACAGCATCTTGCTGGCAACAGTGTTTTCAGTTGTAGTTTTTGCTGATGAGGCTTCTATGGACAAGTGTGAAGGTATTTTTCCGCTCACGGCCCTCAAGGTTGGCGAGCCTGCGTACATCGTAAGCATCAATGCCAGGGGCGAACTGGCCCGCAGAATACGCGACATGGGGCTCGGTTCGGGCATGCCTGTTTCTGTGGTAGGGTATGCCCCCCTGCGCGACCCTCTGGCCCTGCGTTGCGCCGAAGCTACCATTGCCCTGCGGCGCAGCGAGGCAAAATCCATCATGGTGCGGCACCACGCTGAGGCGCAGCCCACAGCATCCTCCAAATAAATTTCAGGCGCGCAGGGCGCGCCGCAGCTTCCACATGAGTAAAAGTGTCTCCGCATGAAGCAAAGTGCCTCCGCATGAAGCAAAGTGCCTCCGCAAGATAATCCATGCCTTCCTTGTCTTGGCCCTGCATTGCCGCAAGGGCAAACTGAAACCCCGCTCCGTCATGACGGAGAGGGGTTTCAGTCACTGGCTGTACCAGCGATAATCATGCATTGCAGCGGGCTATGCCACCCATGCTGGCCTTGCAGTAATCAGCCCGCATCTTCTCAGCCGAAGCGCAGCAGGCGCTTTGGCTGCCTTGCGGATATGCCTGGTTACTTTTTCAGTTGCCGTGTCCACTGGGCAAGGGCCTGCATGACTTCGGCAGTCTGCTTGGTGAGCCCTTCGTCCACCACGTTGCCCTGGTCGTCAAAGCTGGGCGTAAAGGCGTTGGAGAACAGCTCGGGCTTGTTCAGCACATGCAGGTTCAGGTACACGCAGACCTGACGCAGATGGTACTGGCTACGGCTGGTGCCCATGCCGCCTCCGGCGCCCACAATGCAAACGGCCTTGCCAGAAAGCGGCGCAAGGTTGGGTTCACGCGAAACCCAGTCCAGCGCGTTTTTCAGGGCAGGGGCCAGAGAGTAGTTATACTCCGGGCAGGCCAGCACCAGGGCGTCTGCCGCAGTGACCTGCGCAATGAGGTCTTTGGCGGCCTGGGGTTTTTCGATGTCTTCATTATAGAAGGGCAGGCTGGAGATATTGGCGATCTCCATACGGACGCCCTCGGGAAGATGGGCAGCGCAGCAGCGCAGCAGGCCCGTATTGCGTGAAGCGCGGCGCAAACTGCCGGAAATACCCAAAAAGGTAAGATTGCTCATAAGGATTCTCCTTGTGTCCGTCTGTACGAACGCTTTCAGCGTAGCAATTTTTATGGCGAAAGCCTACGGATTAGCTTGCCTATTTTTCGCATGGCGTTGCCAAAACATTTTGACGTTGATCTGTTCGGAGATCAGCAGCCACAGTCCTTGCGGTGGCGGGTGCGGCTTTCAAATTTTTCCTTGTGCACCACGACGCGCTCGTGAAGGCCTTCGCCTATCAGCCCAACCTCGTCACGGGCGCTGACCTTGAAGGTCAGCCCTTTGCCGTTGGAGGACATGCCTGTCAGTTCAGCGGTAAACGTCACCTGCATGCCACAGGGCGTTGCCGCCACATGCGACACATCCACTTTTGTGCCTACTGTAGTCATGCCTTCCGGCAGGACATCCTGCACCACGGCCACGGCGGTGGCTTCCATCCAGGCTATCATCATGGCTGTGGAAAAAACCTCCACCAGACCGCTGCCGACGCGGCAGGCCAGCATGTCTTCGCTGACAGTGATTTCAGACGTGCCGGAAATGCCCGGCTCCAGAATTTTTTTCATTCTCGCCTCGTTTGCCTCCCGCAGTTCTGTCCCGGGCGGGAGTGCGTGCGGCGGAGGGTTGCCTTGAGCCCGCTTTATGGGCGTGTGTGCAGGCATAGTAAAAAAGATGCGATGCGCTATCAAGTGCGGCGCATAAATGGGTCCGCCCGGGAAGCCAATGACTTTCCCGGGCGGACTTGTTCAGACAGGGCCTGTGGAGGGCTATGGCTGGTCTGTAATTACTTTTCCTGACTGCTCTTGGAGGTCAGGCGATCCTGGCCTTCCCATACCTGTTCAGCCTTGGGCAGGGCAGGCAGCAGCTTGGTCCAGGGGTTTTGCTTGAGGAATTCAGGGTCCTGCTGAAGCTTGCGGCTCATGTTCAGAATGGGCGGCACAATTTCCTTGATATCGCCAGCCAGCATGGGGGCGATGCCGAATTCCGTGGCCTGGGTGGCCAGGTCAACGGCCTTCTGGCTGCATTCCATACTGGTCATGAGCGTGTCGAGCGCCTTGGTGGGGTTATGGAAGCCCACGCTGTTTTCAGCGGAGACGTAGTCCCAGAACAACTGGCCCTTGCGCACCATTTCGCGCGCTTCAGTCATAAGGGCTTCATAGTTGGGCGCGCGATGGCCTTCGTAAGCATTGGCAAGACGCACGGCTTCATGAGCCTTGACGGATATTTCCTGCGCCTTGATCAGCTGATCATAGGTCTTCTTCTGGGTGTTAAGCACACGCTGGCGCAGGTATTCGCCGGTCTTGTCGGCGTGGCACTGGCGGCAGGCGCGCATTTCGGGGTCCTTCATGGGCGAGGTAATCCAGTGGCTCGTCATCTTCTTGCCGTCTTCACGCACGTACTGCATGTGGCAGTCGACGCAGGAAACACCGGCAGCGCCGTGGGGACCGTCCTGGAAGGTTTCGTACTCGGGGTGCTGCATCTTGATCATGGGCACCTTGGAGGCAGCGTGCACCCAGTCAACAAAGGGGCCGGGCTTGCCGTCAGCGTCCTTGGCTCCGTGACCCTTGTAGTACTGATACATGTCTTCGGGGTTGAAGCCGTTATCCCAGGGGAAGACGGGTTTGGCGGCCGGGCCGTTGTCCTTGTGGGTAAAGTAGTATTCCACATGGCACTGGGCGCAGACGAGAGTACGCTTTTCGTTGCGGCTTATCTTCTGCCAGTCCTTGCCGCTGCGCTTGAGCCAGTCCTTGAGCGGTTCGGAATACAGGCGCAGTTCCATCGTGCCGGGGTCGTGGCAGGTGGCGCAGCTTATGCTTTCTTCATGAGCGTTGATTTTGTCTTTGGCACGGAATTCATTGACGTCCATAGACCAGAATTTATCGCCGTACTGGCCGACCCATTCCATCATCTTGGGAGTCTTGCAGTTCCAGCAGGTGGCGGGCAGGTTGCCCTTGCCGTCAGCCCCAAAACGGTTGATGCGGTCAATATTTACAAAATCGTCAATGGCGTAGGTATGACCACGCGTTTCATTGTATTCATACATGAAAGGATAGCCCAGCCAGAGATTTTTCAGGTAGGGCTGGGCATGTTTGAAGCCCTTGGGCAGGGGATTCACATTGTCATTTTTATTGTAAGGCACAGACCCTTTATAGTCGGTCATGACCTTGTCTTCGTTATTTTTCATATACGAAGCATACTGCTGGGGAAATGCGCCCTTGAAGGCCGACATCTTGAGTTCTGTTTCAGGAATGCCCGTTTTATATTTGGGGGCCTTCAGCTCGGTGGATACATCCTGACAGCCGCTGAGCAAAGCAACGCCCAGCAGCGTGGCCAGAGCCAGGGCCGTGGTCACAATTCGCTTATTCATAGGCTACCGTCCTTGTACTGATAGGCTTCATACGCATGTGGGCCACGCCCCTGTGGCAATCCACACAGTAGGGCTTTGCGTCCATGCTGGCCACGTTGATGTTGGTTTGGGCATGGCACGCCTTGCAGTTGGCGTTTACCACGTCACGCGTGTGCAGACTTAAGGGACGCGGAATATCGTGCCCCATAATGTTGCCCACTACATCGCGCAGGCCTTCTTTTGCCTTGAACGGCAACTTGACCAAAAGATTGTGCGGGGCGTGGCAATCGTTGCAGGAAAGATTGGCGTGCGTGCCCATCTTCTGGGTAACGGCAGCCTCCTGCATGATGTGACAACTGGCGCAGAACGGTCGCTGGTCGGTGGTCGTCATAGCATATGCCAGAACTCCCATCAGCACCACTCCCGCCGCAACGCCGCCCATCAGCCATTTTAGCCAGGGTCCATTGCGGGGTATACCCATAGAGCCTCCTTCACTCGCTCCTAGTGCAGATGCGCCCTGAAAACCCACATTTTCAGGACGTAGTATCGCCCACGGGCAGGCTTTGCAGCCTGTTTTTCATGAGCTTTGGCAACCCGAAGGGGATCGCCGGACGGCCATTGGTCCAGGCAGACCGTCCATTGCGCAGCCACCACGGCGGCACAGTTATGATCCCTATAACATCAAGAATTGTACCATTTATGTGAAATATTTTGTAAAGAAAAAACTTTGATAAACGTGAGTGTTATGTGATTTTTTTATCAGGCGGCCAATAGCGGCATTGAAAGATCCAGATAAAGATGACAAAATTCATAAAAATATGACAACAGATGGGGCTTTTGTCTCATTTATCTCTATGAGGCTTCTATGACATCTACAGATGCGAAGAAACCGGGTCCGGTGATCTGGGTTCCCCTATTGGCCTGTTTTTTTTGGCTTGTGCTTACCCTTGCCCTCTACCGGCAAGCCTCGCAGGTTGACGAAGCCCATAGACTTGAGTTGGAGCATACCAGACTTTCAACCGTTGCGCGACAACTTATGGATGCGCGTAATTGGAACGCGACCCACGGCGGTGTGTATGTGCTGAAAAGCGAATACGGGCAACCCAATCCCTGGCTGCCGGAGGGCGAACGTACCCTTGCCACCGAGGACGGCCGCACGCTTGTGCTCATGAATCCGGCATATATGAGCCGTCAACTGGCTGAACGCAGTTCAGAACCTGGCATTGGAATCAGCATCATAAGTAACGTGCCTCTGCGGCCGGAAAACAAGGCTGATACCTGGGAATCTGGCGCTCTTGGCCAGTGTACGGAAGAGGCGCGGGAAGTTTTCAGCGCTCCCGGAGAGGATGGGCAGGGAAAACTGCGTCTGCTCAGCGTGCTTGTGGCACAGGAAAGTTGCCTGCGTTGTCACTTGGGGCGCAAGGTGGGCGAAGTGCTCGGGGGCATCAGCGTCAGTCAGGATGCAGACGTTTACCTGCATAATGTGGAGCAGCAACAGCGCAACATGCAACTGTTGTACTCCCTGCTGGGGCTGACAGGCGTTCTTGCCATTGGGGGGCTGACTCTCAATCTTACGCGCCGCCGCTGGCTTGCAGAGGAAACCAGCCGCATGAAGAGCGCTTTTATGGCCCGCCTGAGTCATGATATGCGCACCCCGCTGACAGCCATACTGGGCATGAGCGAGCTGCTGCAACAAAAGGGCATGCAGGAACAAGACCGCAAAAAGGCCTTGCGCTATCTTTCCCAGGCGGGCAGCGCCCTGCTGGAAATGGTGCGTGACGTGACAGACCACGCAAGTCTGGAACAGGGGGCCCTGCAACTGCGGCCAGCATCTTTTGCCCTGCGCGCCGCGCTTGAAGACTGTATGGCGCTTTTCAGGCCAGTGGCTGAAGCCAAGGGGCTGGATATTGATCTGGACGTGAATCCGGATTTGCCCGATGCCGTGGTGGGCGACTGCTTTCGCCTGCGGCAGGCCCTGGGCAACCTTGTAAGCAATGCGGTAAAATTTACTGAGCTGGGGCGGGTGCGCGTTTGTGTGGAGCCCGCCGGACGCAAGGCAGGGGGCATCAATCAGGGCGCGGCTGACATCCTGCGGCTTAAAATTATGGTGCAGGATACCGGGCCGGGGCTGCCGGAGGAAGACGCCGAGCGCATATTCGAAAGTTTTCAGCGTGGCAGTGATAATCCCAGCGTGCCGGGCACGGGCCTTGGCCTGTATATATCGCGCACCATCGCCCGCCGTATGGGCGGTGATGTGACCGTTATTTCCTCGCCGGGGCGCGGATCATGCTTTACCCTTGAACTTTGCCTGCAACTGCCGAGCTGGACAGACCAGAAGAAAAAGAATGGCGAGTGCGGCCAGCAAGAGCCAGAAAGTGCAGCGGGTGAACAGAACACGGATGGCGCGCAGGCTTCGGCCTGCGGCAGTGTTGGCGGCCCTGCATTGTCTGTTGCCTCTGCGCCAGACTGCCGGCCCGCTTCAGGGTGTGACCGGAAAATGGACACAGTGCCTGGCCCTGAGTCTGGCCCTGAAGCGGGCTCTGACCTTGGCCCTGAATTGGGCCCGGAAATGAGCGCAACGTCTGGTTCTGAATCTGCCCCCGCGGCTGACCCTGAAATTTTTTCAGAAGCCAACACAGAAATCGGCTCAGAAGGCCATTCTGAACCAGAGCAGACCGCGCAGGACAAGCCCGTCCCACAGCAACCTGTTGTCCCTGTAACAGCGCCTTCCGTCACAGCCTGCACCGTACAGGGCAATGGGGCTGGCGTGGCTATGCATGCGCAGGCGTCTTCTGCGCAAAGTGGCTGTTTTGAGGGCCGCCGGATTCTCGTGGCTGAGGACAATGAGGCCAATCGATATATTATGGAGCACATGCTACGGGCAGAAGGCGCTTGCGTGCGTATGGCCCGTGACGGGAAAAGCGCTCTGGCCGCTCTGGATGATGGCCCGTGGGATATGGTCATTCTTGATGCGCGCATGCCCGACATGGGCGGGCTGGAGGTTTTGCAGGCCGTGCGTGCAGGGCACACCGCTGTTTCACCCCGGCAGAAAATCATCATTTACACCGCCGCCCTTGATGCAGAAGACAGGCAACGCAGCGCAGATCTTGAGGCGGATATGGTTCTGCTCAAGCCGCTTACCTTTGCAAGTCTGCGCAAGGAGCTGGCTTCGCTGCTGCCAGCCAGAGCAAGAAACGGTATGGGGCAAGATGGTGAGAGCCCGGATCGTAAGTGCCAGAACAATGCGCCTGCGTGTGGGCAGGCGGCCTCTGGTGCGCCCGGCATGCCCTGTGAAGACGTGTCTTGCACTGAGGCCATGCTCGCACCTAGCAACGCTGCCTGTTGCTCCGGCCCGCATTCTGCTTCCGATAGATGTGCGGCCGTATCCGTTTCAAACGCCCCCCATGAGGAGGCACTCATGCCCTGGAACAGGCAGGAAGCGCTTGCCGCTCTGGATCACGACCCTGAACTGCTGTTGCAACTGGCCGAGGTTTTACGAAAGGACCTCCAGACCCGCGGAGCGCACCTTGAGGCAGCCTTGGGCGCAGGTGATGCTTACAACCTGCGGCGTCTGGCGCATGCCGTAAAAAACTCGGCCGGAACCATGCGCTTTGATGTGCTGCACGCGCGGGCTGGCGACACTGAAAACGCGCAGGAAGCTGATCTGGAGCAGGCTGCGGCGCATATGCGCCGTGCTCTGCAAGAAGCTCTGGCCATGCTGGACGAGTATCTGGGCGTTGAGCCTGATGCAAATTTTGCGGCAGGCAAGGCTGCTGCCCCGGAATGTGACCCGGCCTCGGCGGGCCGCAAGGGAGACTGCTGATGGCCCGTATTCTTGTGGTGGATGACGAAGCTCTCATGCGCACTATGGTCGAAGTGGTATGTACACGCATGGGCCATGAGGTTTTGCTGGCAGAGAGCATCAGTCAGGGGCTGGAGATGGGCCGCAAGGGCGTGGACGTGATACTTCTTGATGTCTGGCTGCCCGACGGCAGCGGGCTTGAGTGGCAGGCTGACTTCGCACATCTGCCGGGCATGCCCGATGTTGTCATCATCACCGGGCACGGCGACGGCGACGCCGCCGAAGCTGCCCTGCGGTCAGGAGCGTGGGAGTTCTTGACCAAGCCTTTGAAAGTTCGGGATATTGAGCAATGCCTGCGTCATGTCTTGACCTTTCGCCAGAACAGGGTGCCGGGTCCGGAAGCGCTGCTGGTGGACAGCGGGCACATCCTTGGCGCAGGCATGGGGATGAGCCGGGCTTTGAAGCTGCTGGCCCAGGCCGCGCAAAGTGAAGTTAACGTCCTTTTGCTGGGTGAAACTGGCGTGGGCAAGGAAGTTTTTGCCAAGACGCTGTTTCGCAACAGTGCGCGGGCCGCGCGCCCCTTTGTGACCGTGGACTGTGCTTCCCTGCCGGAAAATCTCGTGGAAAGCCATCTTTTCGGGCACAGCCGAGGGGCGTTCACCGGAGCAGACAGAGCGCGGGACGGGCTTTTGCTGGCGGCACACAAAGGCACGCTCTTTCTTGACGAAGTGGGCGACCTGCCGCAGTCCATGCAGGGAGCCTTTTTACGCGCTCTTGAGTTGCGGCGGTTCAGACCTGTGGGAGAAGTGCGGGAGGTCAGCAGCGACTTTCGCCTTGTGGCGGCAACCAACAGAGACATTGAAGGCATGACCAGCGACGGGACTTTTCGCTCTGACCTGCTGTACCGGTTGCAGGGCATCACCATAGTCATACCGCCCCTGCGGGAACGGAGAGACGAAATTCCCGCTCTGGCCCAGCAGGCGGCAAGCCGCTTTTGCCTGCACAACGATTTGCCGCCCAAGGCCATTTCCGGGCAGGTGCTGGACATGCTTATGGAGTATTCCTGGCCCGGTAACGTGCGGGAACTTATCAACAGCACCGAACGCGCCTGTCTGGCTGCGGGGCAGGGTGATCTGCTTTTGCCCGTGCATCTGCCCACCCGCATGCGTGTTGATGAGGCGCGCCGCCGCATGGGGCGTGGACAAGAGGGCGGTTTTGGCGAAGCGGTGGGCAGTGTTGCTCTTGGCGCAAACGGAACTTCCGGGGGGCAGGCTTCGGAAACACAACCGGGGGGCACGGCGCCCGCAACCGCGGGCCTGCCGCAGCTGTCTGGCGACGAGCAGGATTTGCCGCCTTTGCGCCAGTGGAAGGCTTTGGCTGAAGAAAGCTATGTGCGGCGCATCTGGGCCGTCAGCGGAGCTGACGCGCGCAAGGCCGCAGGAATGGCTGGCATATCGCGCGGCCACTGGTATGAGCTGATGAAAAAGTGTGGCCTTTGATGCGTCAGGGCAATTTTTCTTACCCCGTTGAATGCTCCAATCGCTTGGCAGAGTAGCGTTTGCGCAAAAAAAGTCAGATCGGGGGCGCACGGGATATTGCATCACCGCATGAAAGGGGCTATAGCGAAAAAAATCCGCTTATTAAAGGCAATAAGACAGCATATGAACAAAAGTTCCCTTACCATCAAAGGATACGTTACGGCGTTGCCCCGCTCTGTTGATGCAAGGCAGGCCAGGGTGGCTGTGGTCCAGGACGACGTGGAATACCGCATCGTGCCGCGCGGTGCTGGTGTGGATATGGACGACGAAGTCAGTCTCCCTGTGGAGGTTTCCGGGCTGCTTGAAGAGGTGGACGGCGTGAATTACCTCGTCGTGCGTGGCTACACAGTGCTGGAAGACGATTCCTGGCTTGAAGAAGAATAGCACTTTTTCTTTTCTGTAGTCAGAACGCAGTTCAAGGGATTCTTCGGCAGGCGAGGCGTATCATGACCGCACGGCGGCGGCATGCTCCCCTGATCGGTAATTACAGGTTCCAGCAAATGGTATTTGAGGTGGATCGGGTGCAAGTCCGGTCCATCTTTTGCGTTCGAGCGCTTAAGCCTTGAGACAGTATACTGTCCGAATGGTGCTGCCCGGGGGAGTTCTTGGTTCAGGTCAGAAGATTTTCTGTCATTTATTGAAATAGCAATAAAAGTTTCAGGAGAAGGGTAAGAAATCCTTTTACAAAAGAAGCCCTTCTCCACAAAGCAATGTAAAGTAAAGCTGCTCTGGCACTGCCTGGGCCAGCAAAATGCCCCTTCTGCCGGGTCAGGCAGAAGGGGCATTGTATTTATTCAAGCAGACGAATTTGAAATGCTTCACATTGCAACGTTGGCATTCAGCAGAAAAATGCAATTTTTGGCTGAATCCATGCGTGGTACGGCGCTTAACTACGCCGGATGGATTTATTTTTTCATTTCGCCAATGAGGTCGCTCAGGCTGTGCGCCTGACGCGCCAGATCGCTGACAGACCGGGCAGCTTCGTTCATTGCCTCGGCCGTCTGCTGCACCACTTCGTTGACCGAGGTGATGGAGCGGTTGATCTCCTCGCTGGCGGCAGACTGTTGCTCGCTGGCGGCGGCAATGGCATTGACCTGATCTGCCGTGGCTTCGACGGTGGTAACAATTTCACTCAGGGCAAGACCGGACTGATTGGCAAATTCCGTCGCCTGATTCACCTGTTCCGAAGCGCTTTCCATTGCGGCCATACTTTTCGCGGTGCTTTCCTGAATGGCCTTGATGGCATTGCCCACATCGTGCGTGGAGGCCATTGTTTTTTCTGCCAGCTTGCGCACTTCATCGGCCACCACGGCGAAGCCGCGCCCGGCTTCACCAGCGCGGGCAGCTTCAATGGCCGCGTTGAGGGCCAGCAGGTTGGTCTGGTCCGCAATGTCGGAAATAACGTTCATGATCTTGCTGATGGCCTGGGCCTGATCGTTGAGCTGCCCCATATTTTCCGTAAGACGCAGTGAAACCTCGTGTACCTGCCCTATGCTGTGCACGGCCTGTTCCACAATATGCGCGCCAGCCACGGCCCTTTCGCGTGTTTCGCTTGAGGCTATGGAGGCTTCGGACGCGTTTTGGGCCACACTCTGCACTGTGGCGTTCATTTCATTCATGGCTGTCGCCGCGTCGGTCAGGCGGCGGGCGGAATCCAGCGCACCCTTGTCGGACTGTTCGATCTGCGCCGAAAGTTGCGTTGAGGCCGTGCTGACCACATGAGCCACCTGTTCAAGCTTGTCGGCGGCCATGAGCATGGCTGCTGCCTTGGCCTGCGCATCCTTGCCCGCCTGTTCTGCTTCGCTTTGGGCAACTCTGGCTTCGGCTGCGGCTTCGTCAGCCTGACGGCTTTTTTCCGCCGCCTGATTGATAAGCTGTTTCAGGTTACCGACCATGTCGCGCAGGGCCTGTTCCAGAATAGCCACTTCGTCCTTGCCAGTGGGAGCGATATGCACGTCCAGATCGCCCGCAGCCACGGCGCGGGCCTGCCCGGTGATGCCGCCCAAAGGCTTGGTGATGGACGTTACCAGATGGTAGGAAAGAGGAATGACGATGAGCAGCAGAATGGCCAGAAAGCCGCCGCCATAGGTAGTCAGGGTGCGTGTGAGCAGACCCTGCATGGTGTTGCGCAGTTTGGTCTCGTCTCTGTCCACGTTGTCTATGTAAACGCCGGTGCCGATCCAGTAGGGCGTTCCCGCAACATTTTCAGCGTAGCCGAGCTTGAATACGTCGCCTTCGCCGGGCTTGGGAAAGACAAAGTCAACAAATCCGCCGCCTTTGAGCGAGGCTTTATGCAGTTCAGTAACGTAGTGCACGCCCTGTTTGTCAGCTGTGTCGGACAGATCTTTGCCGATGAGCTGCTTTTGCGTGGGGTGGGCCACGCTGATTGTGCCTTCATAAACGTAGAAATACCCTGACCCGTCGTTTTCAAAGCGGGATTTTTCAACATAGTCCGCAATGATGCGCAACTGCTCCTGCTTTGGCAGGTCTTTTGTCATAGCGGCCAGTCCCAGAGCAGAGGCGTGGGTCACGTCCTTGATGCGCGCTCGCTGCGAATCAAGCAGCTGGCTTCTGGCAACAGCGGTTCCCTCGTTGATGACGCCGCTGGTCATGAAAAAAGACAAGATAGCCATACTTATGGTCATAGTTATCATAAGAATGACAAAGCAGGTTATGCGTTGCGAAATGCTGATGGCTCTGAGCATGGCGATTCTCCAGGGTGGTCCGGGTGGACGCAGCCGCCTGATGGGACCGGGAAAGACAGCGGGTCTTGTTAGTTGGGTCGGGTATTTGGCCGGGGCAAGTCTGCACCGGGCATGCGGTCATCATATGACAGTTTCAAGGCAAACAGGCGTCACGTCCCCTTGGGCGGCGTGTCGGGAGGCGGGCTGAAAAAAGGGCGCAGCAATCCATGCCGTAACATGGGCGCGGGTGGCCGGACACAAACGGCAGGTGATGCCGCCGTATTGCCCGTATGCGGGAAAGCCCCGCACGTATGCGTGGATTGTTGGCTCATGATGCTGGATGGGTGAACAGGCCATACCTGCACAAACGCAGCACTTCGCCGAAAAACCCCTGTAAAAAGGTAGCCCCGGCGGCGCATGGCAGTTGTCTGAAGCCGGGCTTGCCCGGCATCAGACAACAATTAATCAGAAAGATTTACTGATTGTACTCTTCATTTCGCATCTCTGCAATAAGAGATGTTAGGGTCCGGGTTTGCCGCGCCAGATCGCCAACGGCTCTGGAGGCCTCGTTCATTGCTTGGGCTGTTTGCTGTACGGCATCGTTGACCGTGGAGATGGAGCGGTTGATCTCTTCGCTGGCAACGGACTGTTGTTCACTGGCAGCGGCGATGGCGTTGACCTGATCTGCTGTGCCTTCGACGGTGGTGACTATTTCGCCAAGAGCCTGGCCAGACTGGTTGGCGAACCCTGTGGCGTTGTCGACCTGCGCGGCAGCCAGATCCATAGCGGCCACACTTTTTGCCGTGCTTTCCTGAATGGCCTTGATGGCGCTACCCACATCGTGCGTTGAGGTCATAGTTTTTTCGGCCAGCTTGCGTACCTCGTCGGCCACCACGGCGAAGCCGCGCCCGGCTTCGCCAGCGCGGGCAGCTTCAATGGCCGCGTTAAGGGCCAGCAGGTTGGTCTGATCCGCAATGTCCGAAATGACATTCATGATGTTGCTGATGGCCTGGGCCTGCGTGTTGAGCTGGCCCATATTTTCAGTGAGGCGCAGCGAAACTTCGTGTACCTGCCCTATGCTGTGTACGGCCTGTTCCACAATGTGCGCGCCTGCCACAGCTTTTTCGCGTGTTTCGTGTGACGCTGTGGAAGCCTGCGCCGCATTGTGGGCCACATTATGCACTGTGGCGTTCATCTGATTCATAGCGCTGGCCGCTTCAGCAAGCCGTTGGGCGGAAGCAACCGCGCCCTTGTCGGACTGTTCGATCTGTACCGAGAGCTGGGTGGAAGCCGCGCTGACGGCCTGGGCGACCTGCTCAAGCTTATGGGCGGCGGCAAGCATGGCCGCGGTTTTCTTTTTGGCGTCTTCTTCAGAGGTTTCAGCTTTGTGTAACGCTTCCGCAGCCATATGCGACTGTTCAAGTGCCTTTTCTGATTCTTGCCGGGCACGTTCGATATGGCTTTTCAGGGCTTCCACCATCGCGACGATATCGCCGTACACTCCGCGCCGGGAGCCGTCGTCGTCCATGTGGTAGTCGCCTCCGGCCACACGGCGGGCAACAAGGGCGAGCTGGCCGGGGTCCTTGCCAAGCTGTCTGCTGACTGACCGCGTAAGAAGCAGGCAGATGCCGACCGCACACATGAGGCCCACCCCGGCAAGAATCAGGGATGTGGCTCGGGCCTGCTCGCCGATGGAAGAGGCGTCGCCCGCCGCCTGCTGGCTGCCGTTGACGCTGCGGTTGAGCAGTTCGCCGTATGCCTCGGCCATCTTTTCAAAAACGGGGCGATACTTGCTGTCAAAGTTGGATACCGCCATGCCGCGACGGCCATTGAGCATGCCTTTGACCAGGCTCTCGCGTATTTCGCCCGCTTCGGCAGACAGGGCGTCAATGCGCTCTATAAGCTCTTTGTCCTGTTTGCTGATGCCGCCCGGCAGGGACTGCATGAGCGTAAGAAGTCTTTCGCGGTTTTCCTGCAAGACCTGTAGGGATTGCTGGATTCTCGTTTCATACTTACGTATTTCGTCTGCGTAATTTTGCGACATGATGGCGGCGAGGTCGGCCCGCACAGCATTGATCTGTATGTTCATGCTCTGGACGGTGATAACCGCCGGCAGCCACGTGCTGTCGATTTCATTCACTCTGGAGTTCATTGCATCCAGATTTTTGATGGCTACGCCTGAAAGAATAAGAAGTATGGCAATAACAGACAGAAATGACAGCATGAGTTTGACGCCCAGCTTCATTGGCGTTCCCTCCACGATGGCCGGTGTACGACGCGGGGCAAAGCCCTGCATCTGACAAAAAAAGCCCGACAGACCATACTGCGGGCTACTTGGCCATTCCGCCTTGCTGCGGAATGTGGGGGGTGCCTTTCCGCTGGTGCCCCGAACCTGGTTGGCGGCGACAGGAGGGCGCGGATGGGGTGGGGCGGGCCTGATGCCCGAATCCCTGTAAGCATTACTGTGGTCTATGTTTTTTGTAGCAGCCTCTTTGCGGTTTCGCAACTGGCTGTATTGGGGCTCTGGTACCGAAATGGTGAAGCCGGGGTTTGTCTGACGAACCCCGGCTTTCTTTGTTGGCTATTAAGGAAACGCTGATTTATTCCGTTTGGCGGCGTTGCTTCACTTTTTTTGAAACAGTCGAGGACAGAAGAGTCCACTCCTGCTTCAAAAAAAGATCGCGCCTTGCCAAACGAAATAACTGCGCGTTTTCAGGAGGCTCTTTAATCAGTGTTTCCTTAAAATTAACAGCTTGAACCGCCGTTTTAGGCGTTTTCCACCATCTGCCGGGCAACTTCGCCAGACACATCGGCGCTGAGCGTTTCCTGCTCGGAAACTCTGGCCCCGGAATCTTCGCCGGAAGAATCCCGCGACTGCGCTACGGAGGCCACAGGCAGGGCAGCTTCCTTCAGGGCGGCGGTATTGGTCAGGTCAACAAGGTCTCTGGCGTCAACCATATGTCCGCCAATGGTTTCTTCAGTTGCGGATGCGGGCTGGAGCACGCTGTCCAGGCTGTCATCGCCTTCGCGCAGTATGTCATCCATTTCCACAAGGGACTGCCCGGGAGTGTTGTATCCTTCATGGCTGTCCAGACCCGCACGTTCAGTTGAGGAAGCGTCCCATATGCCTGTTTCGGAGTAGTTGGCATCCATCGCATCGTCGTACAGGCTTTCATCCGCATCAAGGAAGTCGCCGCCATCACTGGCAAAGAGCAGGGTGGAGTAGGCGTCGCTGTCAAAGTCGTGGTGCAGGGGGTCAATGCCGTCGCCAGAGTCATGACTGCCAGCGCCGTCGTGACCGGGATCATTGTGCCCGGGGGCATCGTGATCCTGAAGAGCGTCGGAGACGACGGAGAACGGTTCCGGCTGCGCGTCCGAAGGGCTGGTGAAGGACACCTTGTCCCCGTCCACCTTGCTCAGGAAGTCGGAAAGAGCGTCCCGCAGGGCGGCTTCGTCCGCACCGGACCATTCTCCGTCGATCTGGAACTGAACAGAAGTCAGCCCCGCAAAGAAGTCGGCGTTGGTCAGGCCATTGAGCCAGTCGGCATAGCGGCTTGCAAATTCGTTCATGTCGCTGGCCTGCAAGATCAGGGTAAAGGTGTTGTCCGCATTGGCCACGATGTTGAGGCTGCCCAGGGCAACACTGCCGGCTACGGTCACCGTGTTATCAGAACCCGAGATCACGATCTTGTTTTCACTGGCCGCATTGGCGTCGGTTGTGATGTTGCCCTGAATGGTTATCTGGCTGCCAGCGCCAAGCGATATTTCATTTCTGCCGCCAGTATTGGCGCTCAGGGCTGTACCCTGACCGTCCTGCGCGGTGATGCTTACACTGCTGTTCTGGCCCCCGTTGATGATGTTCAGCGAGCCGCCGCCCTTGGCCCACATGGCTATGGCGTTGCCAGCCGCTGCTGCCGTGGCGGTGATAGACACAGTCACCGAGCCGTCGCTGCTGATTTCATTATGGCCGCCGTTCAGGGCAGACATGGCCGTAGCATAATTGGTTATACCCGCCGCATGATTGGCCGTCACGCTCACGCTGCCGGAATCAAGGCTGATGCTGTTGACGCTGCTGGCTCCGTTGGCTTGCATGCCGTAAAGCTCGCCTTCAACATTTATGCTGCCGTGTCCGTCAATGGAGACATCATTGATGCCGTGCCCTGTAACATCCATACCCCGGGACCCCGCGATATGTATGGTGCCGCCGTCGGTCGCAGTAATCTGGTTGTCGCCGCCGTTGGACACAAACAGCCCTGCGCCTTCCGTCGGCGGGCCAGTGGGGGACGCTTCCTGCCTGGCTCCGGCAATGTCGATATTCTTGCCAATGATATAGTTGGCCCCTCCGCTGGTGGCAGACAAGCCGTACTGACCGGAGACATTCACCGTGCCGTTTACAGCGGTAATACTGTTGGCTGAAAGAAAACCGTCAGCGGACATGCCGTCCAGGTCACTCGTAACGGTGATGATGTTGTTGCCCTTGCCGGATATGCTGTTGCGCCCGCCGCCAGAGGCATTCATGCCCGCATTGCCGCCGGAAATGGTGATGTTGCCGTCACCTTGGGCGGTGATACTATTGTTTACGTCGATATTGGTGGTATTGGCGCTGGCGTTTACTCCGGAGCTCTTGCCGGAAATGGTGATGTCGCCGCCTGTGCCTGTAACGGTATTGCTGCCCACACCAGAGGCATTGAGGCCTGAGGATGAGCCGGAGATGTTCACATCCCTGCCAGTCACTTCATTGCTGCCATCCGCCGCCAGAAGGGCGCTGCCGTTACTGGCGGTAACGGTGACTGTGCCCTGTTCGGCGGTGAGCTTGTTGTTGGAGCTCTGGTTCAGGGCTCCAGCGCCAAACTGCTGGCCCGTAACGGTAATATTGCCCTGGCCTTCCACAGACACGTCATTGCTGCCGCCTGAAATGGCTTCCAGCCCACGGTGCCCCGCGACGGTCACGTCTCCATTCATTGCAGTGACTTCGTTGATGCTGCCGCCAGAGGCGAAGATGCCAGCTGCGCCGGATATTCCGCCGCCTGGCAGCGTTTCGCCCGAAGCGCCCGCGATGTTCACATTTTTGCCAATGATGTAGTTGGCGCCGTTTCTGGTGGCGGAAAGTCCTTCGCCGTCCTGCCCCGTGACGTTGACCGTGCCGCCCACAGTTACGATGCTGTTGGCTGAAAGTGCGCCGTCAGCGGACATGCCGTCCAGATTACCCGTGACGGTGATGACGTTGTTGCCCTTGCCAGACACCTCATTGCGTCCGCCGCCAGCTGCGTCCATGCCAGCGATACCGCCCTCAATGGTGATGGATGTATCGCCCTGGCCAATAATCGTGTTGCCCACATGAGCGGCCCCGCCAGTATTGGCGCTTGCGTAGACAGCGCTGGAATCGCCCTTGATGGTGATGCTGCCGCCTGTGCCTGTAACGGTGTTGCTGCCCACACCAGCGGCATTGAGCCCTGATGAGGAGCCGGAGATGTTCACATCCCTGCCGGTCACTTCATTGCTGCCGTCCGCAGCCACAAGAGCGCTGCCGTTGCTGGCGGTAACGGTAACCGTACCCTGTTCGGCGGTGAGCGCATTGTTGGAGCTCTGGTTCAGGGCTCCAGCGCCGAAAAGTTCGCCTTCAACCGTAATGTTGCCCTGACCCATCACTGACACGTCATTGCTGCCTCCGGTAACAGCTTCCATGCCGCGGTGTCCCTTAACGGTCACGTCTCCGTCCATTGCAGTAACTTCGTTGATGCTGCCGCCAGAGGCGAAGATGCCAGCTGCGCCGGATATTCCGCCGCCGGGCAGCGTTTCGCCCGAAGCGCCCGCGATGTTCACATTCTTGCCAATGATATAGTTGGCTCCATTTCTGGTGGCCGAAAGCCCTTCGCCGATCTGTCCGGTGACGTTGACGGTGCCGTCCACAGCTACGATGCTGTTGGCTGAAAGGCGGCCGTCAGCGGACATGCCGTTCCATTCGCCAGTGACGGTAATAACGTTGTTGCCCTTGCCGGACACCTCATTACGGCCGCCGTCTGCTGCATCCATGCCTACTATGCCGCCAGTGATGGTGATGGCGGTATCGCCTTCGCCAATGATCGTGTTGCCCACATGTGCGGCCCCGCCAGTATTGGCGCTTGCGTAGACAGCGCTGGAATCGCCCTTGATGGTGATGCTGCCGCCTGTGCCAGTAACGGTGTTGCTGCCCACACCAGCGGCATTGAGGCCTGATGAGGAGCCGGAGATGTTCACATCCCTGCCGGTCACTTCATTGCTGCCATCCGCAGCCACAAGAGCGCTGCCATCGCTGGCGGATACAGTAACCGTACCCTGTTCAGCCGTGAGGATGTTGTTGGAGCTCAGGTTCAGGGCTCCAGCGCCGAAAATTTCGCCTTCTACCGTAATGTTGCCCAGCCCTTCCACGGACACGTCATTGCTGCCTCCGGTAACAGCTTCCATGCCGCGGTGTCCCTTAACGGTCACGTCTCCGTTCATTGCAGTAACTTCGTTGATGCTGCCACCGGAGGCGAAGATGCCTGCTGCGCCGGATATTCCGCCGCCGGGCAAGGTCTGGCCCGAAGCGCCCGTGATGTTCACGTCCTTGCCGAAGACATAGTTGGCCCCGTTGCCAGTAGCAGCAAGGCCTTCAAGTGTCTGGCCAGTGATGTTTACGGTACCCTGCAGGTTGGAAATATGATTGGAAGACCCTGGGCCTGTGGCGTACACGCCTTCGTCTCCACCAGTGATAGTAAGGGTTTTGTCGCCAGTGTTAATTATGCTGTTCTGACCGCCATTTTCGGCGTAGACGCCCGTGCCGCTGCCCTCTACAAGAACCTGATTGCCGGAAATGGTGTTGCTGCCCTGGCTGGCCGACACGCCGTGGCCAGAGGTGTTGCTGATGTGGATTTGCCCCTTGCCCATATCTATGGAGTTGGAGGCGTTGCCACCCTCGGCACTCACACCGTCATGCACGCGCAGGGTGCCGTCATAGGATGTGACGGCAGTTGCACCGCCAGTGTTGATCACGCCCTTGTTCATGAGAATGGTATTGAAATCGTGGCCCATGTCAGACGGGTTGCCGCTGGCGTGGACGTAACTGCCGCCAATGAGGCTGTCGTTGAGCACGATATCGTTATTCTTGGAGGATGAGGTGATGTGGTAGCTGCCGTTTTGGCCGGAACCTTGGTGGTATTCACCAATATAGTCCGTGCCAAGGCCGGAAACCGCGCCGTACTCTTCGTCATAGTCTGCTGAATTGAAATAGGTGCCCTGGGTGCCCACCACTTCAACTTTATACTCGGAAGTTTGGCCGTTCATGGTCACGGTTACGGTTACAAACCCGCGCAGAAAGGAATCGTCGCCAGTTTGTTGCAGCATTTGCAGGCCTTGGGGACTCAGTTTGAAAACCAGCTGGCCGTTTTCCACAACAGGGTCAGCAAGCCAGCTGTTGTCCCAATCAGCCGGAAAAGACCAGGCAACAGCATAGGAACCTGCGGGCGCGCCAGCAAGGTTTACTACGGAGCCGTCGGCATTTTTGAAAAAGATGGGCGTGGTCACAACATGGTCGGCGCTGTTGGGGCCCGTGTTGTACATGACAGCGCGAACGTCGGCCGCAAAGCTCTGTCCAATGGGCGGAACCGTGGGCGGCCCTGTAGGGCCTTCGCCAGAAACGGGGCCTGAATTGTTGACCGTGCCAAGATTCATGAGAGGCGCAGTCAGTTGGTTTTCCATACTGACGGCTGAACCGGGGATGCTCATGTCCAGACCATCCAGGTGATCTATGCCAGAGGCCAGGTCGGCATTGCCCATTTCGTTGTAGCGGGCGCTGCGCGCGGCTTCGGGTCCAGCAGCCGGGGCAAGGTCAGGGCCAAGGGAGGCAAAGAAGTCCGAACCGGAGACAATCTGGCCGCCGACTTCAAATTCGGGCAGGTTCTCTCCAGTAAAGTCTACGTAAAAATCTTCTATGAGAATGCTGGAGCCGTCGTCAAAAACGAAAACAAGGTTTTCTCCCTGACGCTCAACAGTCGCTTCTTCAAGCACGAAATCCATGCTGAGTCTGCTGCCAGGAATGGCTTTTACTGTGGTGTGCTGTCCAGCCGTGGGGTGAGCAAGTATGATGGTGTTCATGAGTTCTCCTGCATACTGCCATGTGCGGTTACGCTGGCGGTATGATCCAAAATATCTGGGGCTGCCTGGCCGTTACGGCAGTACTTGTCGTTTTGTTCTGGTGGCTGTCCTTCAGCTATGCCGCATAATTGCGGTTTGCTGCTCGTGGGCATTCCTTCAGGTACAATGGCACTGCTGTAAAAAGCCGCCATGCGGCAAAGTAGTGGCTTTGGGAGAGGGAACAGGAATGAGGCTGTTCCGTGTTCCAGGCGATGACCTTTTCAGGCATGGCCGGACTCGGAGTTCTGTGAAGATTCCGAGCGTTGAGGCTTTGGGCAAGGTCTTGGGGCACCTTGCGGAAGCAGGGCAGCGAGCGCATAACCACATGCTTACATGCTGTAAATTGCAACGTTTCGGGGTATTGTCAATGATGTTGCGAATAATTATCAATAGTATGCCCTATATTACCATACTAACCAGCTAAAGTGCTTGATGTTTTATTTTTAAAAATACTTTGTCATGTGAATATATTGGTATCTATATTACCAGTGGTCGGAACTAAATTCCCAAATATGGTCTTGTGTACGCGCGTGATTTTATTTGTTGGAGCTTAGATAGCTTAGAATAGTTATACTGATTGTGATATTTTGAATATTATTAAAAATATCACTGCTATAAGATATACTTATTGCATGTTCTATGGTTGGTTATTAAGTTTTTTTAGTAGTATAGTGTTGGCTAGTGCGTGTTTTAAACAGATATTAAATAATTTTTATGCCAAATTATGGCTGAAAGCAGTATGTACTATACGGTTTATTGGGTTTTCGTATTGTTATGCACAACATAAATCATCAATAATTGTCTGCTCAGAAGAAAATATACGTGCGAGACGCTATAGATTTTTCTAAAGGCGATCGTCTGTTGCATCGGCCGAGCGCGTGCCGTGCGCATATTCATGTGTGGATTGCCTGGCGCTAATTGTCAGAAAAATTTAACGAATGCATTTGGTTGTGATATTCAAAACCGCAATGATATGGTTATGTATGCTCTTGCTGTATGGGGGGTTTGCATAACACAATTCTAAGTTGCGCGATAAAAGTAAAGATTTAGATATTTCTGTTGCGGGTTTTCTTCATTAATTCCTTATCAATCAGATATAGTAGTTGAACTAAAGAGTGTCCGTGTGTATTTTTTAAAATACTAGGCTACGTAGCCTGCTGAACTGTAAGATATGTAGTAATTAAAAAAGATTGGAGGGAACATGTTTAAACGCGTTTTTCTCGCCACACTGCTGTCATTGGCACTTTCTGTCCCAGCCTTTGCGGCAGATAATGGCTTCTATATGGGCCTGAAATTTATTGATTCCATCCAGAGCACGGGTGATATTTCAAAAGGAGGAGAAGCCAGCACTGTCGATATAAACAGTTACTCCCAGAACACCATCGGTGGCGGCGCTTTTGTCGGCTTTGACTTTTTTCCTATGTATCAAGTGCCAGTTCGCGCGGAAATTGAATACGCTATCCGCACTAACAGCGAGACTGAATGGGACTCCAAGTACGATCGCGATGCGACGCTTAAGGGGCAGTGGAACTTGCAGACCCTGTTCCTGAATGCGTACTGGGATTTCCATAACGATACGGCCTTCACACCATATATTGGCGGTGGTGTCGGCATGGGCTTCATTCAAAGCAAATACAAGGCAGAAGTCGCAGGTTTTGGCAGTGAAAGCTTTAACGAAACCAACACTGTCTTCGCCTGGAATGCTGGCGCTGGCGTAGCCTATGCCATTACCGACAACCTGTCGGCGGACCTTGCGTACCGTTTCGTGGGCCTTGGCTATCATGAAAATGAAAAGACCGTAGAAAATGAAAAGTTCAAGGTCGGCATGGCCCCGTATGCCAACGAATTCAGCCTTGGCATTCGCTATACGTTCTAAAAATCAGTGTTTCTGACAGTCCTGACAGGGCCGCCTTTTGGCGGCCCTGTTTTTTTGTATGCAGAAAATTCTTAGACTGGCGGGGCCTTTTGGGGCAAGGCGATGCACAGCGGCCCTTATTTTCAATAGAGCAGTGATGCTCAGTATAACAGAGGTTGCGGCAAACTGAGATTGCTTGCACCAGCTTGGCGGCAGTGATTTGCGGCAAAGAGTGGAGCGTGCCTCAAAGGCGAGGCGCTCGCATTCAGTCTGCTGCCGTAGGGGGCATCTGCGGAAATTCAGGAGAGATCGTTGGCTGAT
>NZ_JASGDK010000061.1:0-13130 GCF_047607245.1 Desulfovibrio sp. | reverse complement strand
GGATAATCGTAGTTGCGGAAGACATAGCGCGGCATGGCTTCAATTTTCAGTCCGGGTTTCTTGTCTACTTCCGGCACCCATTGTGCCACCTGTACGAAACCCTTTTCTTCCATGAAGTCATTTACAAGCTGTACTCCCTGCGGGGTACAGGCCAGTGAAAGCAGCGGCTTGTCTTTGTAGTGACTGAATACGCCCTCAAGGTCTTGCATGACCATGGCGAATCCGGAGTTATCGTGGCCTTCCTGCTGTGGCAACATAAGATTGAGCGCCACTGAGGGGGGCACTGGCGTCTTGCTCTTGATAGAGCCTATTCTACACATATCTGTAACCTCGGTAAAAAGCGTCACGGAAAGACCGGTCCGCAATACGCGACAACCGCAACACTGATGTACCCGCAATGGGGGAGGTGCCAATTGAAAGCTCCATTGGGCACCAAGGCGCAACAAAAGAGCTGTGAACGAATTTCGGTTTCTGGGGCTTGTGCCCAGGCAGTCCTGTCGGACTGTCGAAACCGCGCTGGCGGGCAATTTCGGTCACTTTCACAGGGGGGAAGATGACCTTCCTACAAACGGCAATGATAAGCAAGTGCTTACGGGGGGAAATTTAAAAAAATTCTTTGCCTCCACAAACAGGGCACCAAGAAATAACGTGATTTCCCCCTGATTGCGTGAAGCACAGTTGGACCTGCAGGCTCACATGATTAGGCAACAATATTAGTATGATGCAGATAACAAAGTCAGAAGGTGCTCTGTCGTTGCTTCCTGTACTTTCCTGTAAACTCACGGTACGTGGATGGGCAATCGTTAGAAAAATAGCACACCAAAAGGTATACAAAAATGCAACTTGATTTCATCAGTTACACAGGAAGACTCCCTGATGAGACTCATACCCATGCGCAAATTGTACTCGCACTGGAAGGCGAAATGGAGATTGAGGTCGGCGGCATAAATGCCAAACTTGATGTCGACCATTGCGCCTTTGTACCTTCAGGAGTCATCCATTCTCAGCAGGTTGACAAGCAAAATAAATTTCTTGTCGTCAACTGCAATGAAAACGAGCTCTGTCATTCAATTCTAGATCATCTGACCGAGCGTATTTTTTTGTCTACTGCCCTGTCGACAAGGCAACTTCTTGATTTTGCAGTGACTGCTCAACATGAACATATTCCTTTGGGAAAAATTTCAGAGCATTGGGTACAGCTGCTGCTTGCTTCACTTTCCCCTTCTGCCCTTTCGATGCCTTGGGCCGTTTTTTCCAATATGGTAAACCGAGTGGAAAATTCGTTGGACCAACCGTGGTCGGTTAGAATGATGGCGGAACAGGTAGGACTGAGCCAAAGCAGATTTTATGCGGTTTTTCAAAAAAAATTCAAAAAAACACCTCAAGAATGGCTTACAGACCTGCGCATAAAAAAGGCCCAACGATGGCTGGCATTAACCGATTTACCAATTGCGGACGTGGCATTGAGAGTGGGCTACTCAGACCAAAGCGTTCTGACGCGAGTCATGCGGCGTACGACAGGTCTGCCCCCAGCTGCCTATAGGCGGCAACAGCAGGAACTCTGGCCAAAAAATCAAGAGCAATAAACAAGACAGCGAATACTGTGCGCGCTACCGTATCTCGGAAGATATTTTGCCCAAGAGAATCAGCGTTCAGCGATAATCACGGTTGTTCACTTTGGCAGAAAAACACACTGCTACTTAATGTCTGCTTGCAGCAAGGATACCGTATGTCACTCCCAATTATTCGCACTGATGAAGACTTGAAAGCTGCTTGGCCTGCAACCCATATTCCCTGCCTATACTACACCGTTGATGTGTACCCCAAAAATCAGAATCTTTGGGATTATTATGAAAACGAATTTGCACCATCCCTCGAGCAAAAACTGATCACAACAAATTTGCCGGATATGCCCAATATCGGCATGGCTAGGGCTGCCTATAAATCCTTTGGGATTGATCCGGGGAGGCAGCGTATTTCATCCGAAGCTCTGTATCGGCGTGTGCGTCAGGGAAAAGCCCTTTACCAGATTAACTCTCTGGTTGATGCCAATAATCTTGCATCGCTTAAGACTGGTTTTTCTTTGGGCTCATATGATATCTCGCACATTGGCCCGGAAGTGGTGTTTCGTCTGGGCGGACAGGGCGAAAGTTATGAGGGTATTGGCAAGGCTGGCATGACTCTTGAGAATATGCCGGTTTTTGCAGACGCCGCTGGCCCCTTTGGCAGTCCCACCAGCGACTCCACAAGAGCGATGATCAGGGGCAACACCAAAGAGGCTATGACAATTATCTATTCTTTTTCTGGTTTGGATGCGCTTAAGGACAGCCTGAGTATTACACAGCACTATTTTGAACAATACACTGCTGTTGCTAACTTGAGCATAACCATTATTTAATCATGAAGAGTAACTTTCCAGTTTTTTCCAATGAACAGCAAAATATTATGGGATTTGCACTCGCAGCATTCGCGGCTATTCTTTGGTCATTTATTGGTCCCTTATCCAAGGAAGCGTTAAACTATGGGATCTCTCCTTTGGAAACAGCCTTTTGGCGAGCATTTATCGGGTGCGTCTGTTTTTCCGCACAAGCCGCCTTTTCTGGAGGTTTACGCGTTTCATTGCGGCATGCTTCCACTTTCTTTTTATTCGGCTGGTTGGGCGTTGGCTTGTTGTTCGGAGCACTGCAGGTTTCCATTCAACTGAGCGGAGCCGCTACGGCTATGGTTCTTCTTTATACCGCGCCAGCTTGGGTGGCCCTTTCTTCGCGTATATTTTTTCGTGAAGCTATTTCACGACAAAAAACTTTAGCTATTGGAACTGCTCTGGCGGGTGTGGCCTTGATTTGCTTTGCAGGTGGCAGCTTGTCGGCAGTTTATTCACCGCTCGGCATTATTTGCGGATTATTAGCGGGCATCGCCTATGCCTCACATTTTCCTTTTTACGCATGTTGGGGACTCCGCTACTCCACTGGGATAATTTACACCTACATGCTGCTTGGTGGCACCATTTTTTTACTGCCCTTTGTATCCTATACACCGGACAAGACATGGTACATATGGGCAGTTTTGTTTGCCCTGGGTTTTCTGACAAACTACGTTGCATATGTTGCCCTTGCTGCAAGTTTGCGGCGGATAGGTCAGATACAGGCAGCGGTTGTCGGCAATATAGAACCTTTGTTTGCCACACTCTGGGTATGGGCGTTTTTTGGTGAAAACTTTACGCCAATGGGCTGGGCTGGCTGTAGCCTTGTTATGGCAGCAGTGTTTCTTATGACCATTAAAAGAAGGTGATAATCAGCCCTGCCCCTCACTACACACTACTGATTTATGGCGCCGAACAACCCGCTCGGCAGGAAGTTTGCCGTTATAAAGATACGCCGGAGCCCTCAAAGAGGACTCCGGCGTATCTATGATGAGATTATTTAAAATTTCTTTGTCATTGCAGCGTGTTCTCACCGGGGGCAGAATTCGAAGAACTCTCAGGCCCGGCGTCAATTGCTTCTTTCAGGCTGTCTCCAGGCAGGGACGCCAGCTTTGCCACAACATCCTGATCAAAACCCTGATCACGCTCAAGCAACGCAATGGCATCCTGCGGCGTCATTCCGGCCCGGTAAGAGCGAGAGCTGACCATAGCGCAAAAGGCATTAACCACAGCCAAAATACGCGCATTAGGTATGATGTCCTTACCGCTGAGGTTACGCGGCTGACCTGTTCCATCCAGCCTTTCCCCCATCTGATAAACAGCATCGGGCACTGGCAGGTCGAACTGAAGGTCACGCAGAACCCTGTAGGCGTATTCCGGTGCCCGCATGACTTCGCTCTGCTCTTCGGGCGTGAGTTTTTCAGTCTTGGTGAGCAGATGGCGGGGAACAAAGATTTTACCCACCTGAGAAAGCCGGGCCGCGAGGCGCAGAGTGTCTTTGTCTTTATCAGGAATATTCATGGTCGTGAGCAGAAGATCCACTACCTGCGCCATTTTCTGCGAATGACCAATGAGATTTTTATCCACACTTTCGATGGCACGCACCAAGGCGGCGGTGCTGCTGGCCTGACGCTCGCGGGCTGCCTCTGCCCTACGGCGGAATTCCGTGATATCCTGGAAAATACCTACACATCCGCCTGAAACAGGCGATTCCATCTGAAGCTTATCCTCAAAGGGAAAGAGCGTTACCCGGTACAGACGTGCCCCTTGGGGCTGGTCAAGCAATACCTCAAAGCTGCCCTCAGCTTTACTTGCCGTAACCATAGCCATGCCTTCTTGCACGGCTGTGGCAGCCGCAACTGGCAATATGGCAGTAAGGTCTTTACCTGTCAGATCCACATCTGCCTTTCCGGCAATACTGCTAAAAGCTGGATTGCACATTTGCACCTGCCCCTGGCTGTCAACAAGCAGCAGGCCAGCCTGAAGGGAGGCATTTACGCTGTCCAACATCAGTTTCTGTTGGCGTATGAGAGCATAAAGACGTTGAAAATGCATGGCTGTCGTGCGGTAAGAGCGTCCTGCAATGCTGGCCCATACCAAAGCAAGCAGCAAAGCCGTACCCAGGCTGCCAAGAATGCCCAACCCATAAATTTGATTGGCCTGTCTTTCCAGTACAGAGTCAACGACAATGGCAGGTACTTCCAGTACAACCCACCATTTAAGCCCGCTGACATAGCTTCCCAGTGAATAGGTTTCGCCTTTTTCTGCTATGCCAGGCCTGCGCTTGAAAACGAGACTTCCCTCGCTCATTTGCACCGAAGACGGGGCCAACTCTGCCCTGCCGCCACGCAGGCTGATGGCTTGCATATGGTTGCCATCGCGCAAAACTATGCAAGGTTGAATTTCTCTATGCTGTTCTTGGCTCAGAGCCAAAAAGGAAGCCAATGCTCTGTCTATCGGAACTGTCGCCAGCAAAGCAGCCACAGGTTTCGTGTTGCCTTGCCCGAGCACTTCGTAAAGCGGGTCGACCAAATCGATAACAAGATTTTGACCGAGAACGCGAACAGGGCCGAAAACCATTGCCTTTTCGGTCACGGCCTCATGTACCAGCGTCATCTGCGGCTCGCCAAGAGGAGCGCTGTGATCTTGCATAACAAGTGGCTGGCCGTCAGGTGTGACTATGCGAGCTGCGGCCCATTGTCTGCTGCGTACAAAATCCTGCAAAAGATCCTGCATGTAGGGTCGTTGCTCTGCCAGAGAGCGCAGGGCTTCATCGCTGCTTGATTCCGCGTCTGGAGATGCAAGCCGTACTGCTCCGTCAGCTCCCAGATTAAGCACGTCTACGGCGTAAAGACGAAACATTTCAGCTGAGCTGATAAAACGGGCCTGTTCAGTAAGACCACTGTGCCACGTGTGAATGGCATCCAGCGATTTTTCCATCCAGACCTGCTCCATGTCACGCTGACTGTTCAAGACTTCCTGCGTCACATTTTTAATCTGGAGAGTGCATAGCACGTAGGCCACTGCAGCCGCCACGGCAAAAAGCGCCAGACTGACAGCCGCCACAGCAGCTTTCTTGAGGCGGTATTTGCTGGCTACACTTTGGGCATCCATTTCTTGCATTTTCATAATATTACCTACTTTACCTTGCGACCTTTAAGGTGCGCCCAGCGGCCTACTTCATTGACCGAGTACTGTGGGCTGTACTGCCTGATCCGGCTGTGCGGCAGAACGGCATTACTGAGGTTATCAAGTATATAGGCGTCGCCATTCAAATATACCGCCAGAACGGCATGTGCCAGGTTGCGCACGGTATCGCGTACGACCACGATACGCATGTTTTCGGATGGAATGCCCAATTCTTTAAGGGTAAAATATTTAACTATAGCATAATCTTCACAGTCACCAGATTTTTTTAAAAATTCCGCTGGTATTGCCCAGTAATCTTCTACTCCCCAGTTTACAATATCTTCTTTATATGGCCAGGTATTCCAGAAAGAGTTAACGTAACGCAGTAAGTCCATAGGGTTTTTGCCCTTGGCTTTTTCTTTGAAATTATCCCAGGTGACGTTTTTTTTGAAATATTTTCCGGGAATAAAAATAGGATCTTTAGCGTTACGTTTTAGCAGAGTAAGCCAGCCTGGCAGCGATGAAAGAGGTCTTTTAAACTCTACAGTTCCAAAAAGCTGAACCTTATTGCCAGAAGCGCCAACCTGCGCCTTTGAAAAATCACTTGAATTTGTGGCGGAAGCTGGAGTGGCAGTTGGAACGTCAATTTTATCATGAGAAGCGGGAACAACATCATCGCCTTCATCTTCCTGCGTGGCATTGCCTTGACTCTGAGGCGACGCATTGTCGTCATCCAGAAGGGCTGTGTCTTCGGTGACTTGCAGCACAACAGGGTTTTCATCCGGCTGCCCGATGCCTCCCTGATTGCTCGGGGTGCTCTTTTTTTCAGGACCAGCCTTCTGTTGCTTTGTTGATACTTGTGCTGGAGGCTGCCGGACAAAACCCTCAAGCGAAGAAGGCTGAATCTGATCAACCTTGTCCAGAGTGGTTGAAAGAGGTCGGTCGGGCGCATAATCGTCGCCAACAAGCCCTCCAGCAACAATTCCTGTGGCAACATTTTGCGCTGCCGTTGCTGTAAGAGGAAGAAAATACCGACCCGTCAAAACCACCAGCAAGAACACCACAGCCAAAGGCAGTGCTGTTAGCAGGGAAAAACGTAGTAGTCGGTTAGTTTTCATGAATGGAATTTGCGGGATTGTTGCGGGGTACTTAGGGCATGCTTTCTTAAATAATATATTTAATAGGCAGTCGCGTCCAGATACAAAAGACGAGCATTTGTTTGCGAAAAAAAACAGGTATATAAGCCTTTTCTAGGACAAAGAGCGGCATATTTACATTGGACCTTTGCCTATTCCGTAGTGTAAGTTTTACAGACTGCGTACCTTATATACGGGTCAAATCAGGCCCAGGTATAACCAACTGATAGTGTGGTGGAGAGCGTACATGAGCAAATTTGATGTGGTTATTATTGGTGGTGGTCCAGGCGGGGCCAAGGCTGCTCGCGTTTTGGCTGATGGAGGCGCAAGCGTAGCCATTGTAGAAAGCGCCCACTGGGGTGGCGTATGCCTGAATTGTGGCTGTATTCCCACCAAGATGCTGCTTGGAGCCACCGCACCGCAAGGACTGCTGCACGGCCTTGAACGTCAGCGGGTTGCAAAAGGCACGATTGAGGTAGACTACGATGCCCTTCAAAAACGTGTTCAAAGGTTTACCCGTGGTTCAGCTCAGGCCTTGGCCAAGGGGCTTGAACAGGCAGGCGTTGTTTTATTCAATGGGCATGCCCGCTGCACGGGATCATACCATGTTGAAGTGCTCACTGATGATGGTGCGGTAAGCGCCTCCCTTGAGGCTCGGCACATCATTTTGGCTGCAGGCTCCCGGTCTGCCGCTTTTCCCGGCCTTTGCCCTGATAATGACGCCATACTGGACAGCACCGCCCTGCTTGCCATACCTGCAGTGCCCGCAAGCCTCATTGTTGTTGGAGCAGGAGCTATTGGCCTTGAAATGGCTGACTTTTTTAACGCGATGGGCAGCAAGGTTACTGTTGTGGAAGCTGCACCGCACATTGCGCCCACCGAGGATGCGGATATTGCTGCAGAGATGCAAAAACTTCTTGGTAAAAAAGGCATTACCTGCATCAGCGGAGTGAAAGCTGCTTCTTTGCTCACTCGCGACGGCCAAGCGGTTCTCACTTTGGAAGACGGACGTGAGCTGTTTGCTGAAAAAGCCCTTGTTGCGGTTGGGCGCACTCCTAACACTGACAACCTTGGCGCTGAAAAAGCGGAATGCGGCTTGAATCCGCGCGGGTTCGTGTGCGTAAATGAGTACCTTATGGCTTCGCCAACGGTTTACGCCATAGGCGACGTTAACGGGCAGACTCTTCTGGCCCACGCTGCCGAACATCAAGGGACATATGTTGCGCGACACATTCTCGAGATGGAACAGGCTCCTTATAATTCTGGCCCTGTCCCTTCATGCGTGTATGGCAGCCTTGAAATCATGCGCGTGGGAATAACTGAGCGTCAGGCTTTGGCAGAGGGTGGAGAAATTGGTGTTTCAAGTGCTCAGTTGATGACGAATGCCATTGCTCAGGCTGGCGGCGATGCCTGCGGCTTTGTAAAAGTGGTATGGCAACACGGTAAAATTGTTGGCATTGCAGCATTGGGTCACGGTGTTTCGCATCTTGTGACAGTGGCCCAGCTTTTACTGCTTGGTCAGTATTGTGGCGAGCGTCTGCACCATTTCATGTTCGCGCATCCAACCTTGGATGAGGTTCTGCACACAGCTCTTGAGGCACCGCAAAAAAAGATCGGCTGATATCATAGTTTAAAATATCTGTGGCGTTGTGCTCCGTGTTTCTGAGGGATGGTAGATCTTCAGCAGAGCGCAACGCCGCAGACTTTTTTGTTTCTACCCATTTAAGGAGTCTGAAAACTCTTGTCAGACGTAATGATGTTGGATTAAATAGTTCCCCGCACAAAAATCAGAATGGTTTTTATAGCGTAATCCTGACCACCCCCCACAAGGAGAGCGATGATGTCCTACGTTCAGCGCGTCATGAACAACCTTCAAGATCGATATGCCTACGAACCCGTTTTTCTTCAGGCTGTACAAGAAGTTTTGCAAAGTTTGCAGGCTGTGTTGGACAGAAATCCTCAGTACGAGCGCAATAAAATCCTTGAACGCATTGTGGAACCGGAGCGCACCATTTCTTTTCGCGTGCAGTGGGTAGATGACAGTGGTCAGGTGCAGGTCAATAAAGGCTTTCGAGTTCAATACAACTCTGCCATTGGCCCCTACAAAGGCGGGCTGCGTTTTCACCCCAGCGTGAATCAGGGGATTTTGAAATTTTTGGGATTTGAACAGATATTTAAAAATTCACTCACTGGTCTCGCCATTGGCGGGGGCAAAGGTGGCGCAGATTTCGACCCCAAGGGCAAATCAGACATGGAAATCATGCGCTTCTGCCAAGCCTTTATGAATGAGCTTTTCCACCATATCGGGGCCACCATCGACGTGCCAGCTGGCGACATTGGTGTGGGTGGACGTGAGGTTGGTTATCTTTATGGCCAGTATAAACGCATCACTCGAAGCTATGAAGGTGTGTTAACAGGCAAAAACCTGCTTTTTGGCGGGTCGCTTGCGCGCACTGAAGCAACTGGCTATGGGGCCGTATATTTTGCTCAAAGCATGCTGGATGCCAGAGGTAAAAGTCTGGAAGACAGAACGTGCGTGGTTTCTGGTGCGGGTAACGTGGCCATTTACTGCTGCGAGAAGCTTTACCAGGTTGGAGCAAAACCTGTTACCGTGTCAGACTCGCGCGGTATGATTCACGACCCTGAAGGCATCAAAGTGGATGTGCTCAAGCAGGTCAAAGAAGTTGAGCGTGAGTCTTTGAGCCGCTACGCGGAACTGGTGCCTTCTGCTGTGTACACTCCTGTGAGCAGCTACCCCGAGGGCCGCAATGCCGTTTGGTCTGTCCCCTGCTTTGCGGCCTTTCCTTGCGCCACTCAGAACGAACTGAATCTTGAGGATGCCAAAACCCTGCTCGCCAATGGTTGCCACTGCGTGGCCGAGGGCGCGAATATGCCTTCGACTCTAGATGCCATGCATGCCTTCCTTGACGCTGGCATCTGCTATGGCCCAGCCAAGGCAGCTAATGCTGGCGGCGTTGCTACCAGCCAGCTTGAAATGGCCCAAAACGCCAGCATGCAAAGCTGGACTTTTGAAGCCGTGGACAACAAGCTTCGCCAGATCATGAATAATATTTATATTAATGCTGCTGAAACCGCTGCAGAATACGGCGCTCCTGGCAATCTGGTTGTGGGAGCCAATATCGCCGGCTTCCGCAAAGTTGCAAACGCTATGATTGCACAAGGCGTGTAGTTTTTACACGTATTATATAACAACAAGGCCGGAAGTTCTGCGGAGTTTCCGGCCTTGTTGTTTATAGGGTCAACGAGCATCTTTAAATTTGTTTCTGATCATCCCTTGTAAGGCAATTTTGCGTGATCAGCATGCATACCCGGCAACCTTCTTAATAATTTCAAGGCCTCTTGATATTTCTTCATGGGTCAGGTGTGAATACCCCAAGACAATTTTATGGGCATACTTGCTGTTGCGGTTCAGGGAGTATTTATCAACAGGGATTACCTTTACCCCATGCTCGTAGAGTTCATTTACCAGGTCATCAGTAAAAACAAGATCAGGAAAAGTTACCACAATATGAAGACCATTGGTCTGCCCACTGGCAGACACCGCACCACCAAAAACGTTCTTTAAACAGGCCAACGCATGATTTCTTTTGCGCGCATATAGTTTCTTCATCTTCCAGATATGCCGTTCAAGGCCTCCACTGTTAAGAAATTCTGCAAGCGTATGCTGAGACAAAGCCTCGGTATGCACATCAGTGTACATTTTTTCTGCTTTCCAGTCACAAATCATGTGCTCGGGTATGATTGCAAAGCCAAGCCGTAAGGCTGGCGCAAGAATTTTACTAAAAGAACCAAGGTAGATCACTACTTCCGGGTCCAGTTCATAGAGCGCACTTGTGGGGGCTCCCTCGTGTCTAAATTCGCTGTCGTAGTCATCTTCTATGACAACACACTGGTTTTCGCGGGCAAAGTGTACAAGACTTTGGCGGCGCTGGACGGGTAAGATTGCCCCTAATGGGTATTGGTGCGAGGGCGTGGTATAAACAAAAGCCAGATTGGAGTTAGATTGTTGCGAATAGGAAAGTTGCAGCGCTGATACGTCCATTCCCTTCTCGTCCACTGGAACACCCTGTACACCTAGCCCTGCGCGACTGACTACTTCTATCATTCCGGTATGTGCCGGGTCCTCCGCAAATATGTATTCACCCGTTTTACGCAAAAGCCGTGAAATCATTGCCAGACCTTGCGTTGAGCCAGATGTTATCATCACGCGGCCTGGTGATACTTTAAGCCCGCGCATTCTGAAAAGATAAGCTGAAATAGCCTCCCGTAGTGCCCACACTCCTTCAGGCCCAGAATAACGAAAAGAAGATGAAGGCAGCCTCCCGCAGACACGTGCGTAGATCCTTGCCCACTCTTTTTGCGGAAAGGCCTCAAGGTCAGGAATGCCTGAGCGAAAATTTATAATACTTTCGCTCTGTACATCACCTACACGGCAGCCTCGAAAAGCGCTTTTTACGCTGCTACGTTCAAAAGCTGGCGGTGGCAGCGCAACCAGGCCTTGCACAACTCTGGTTCCTGAGCCTTGGCGGGTTTCCAGGTAACCCTCGGCGATCAACTGGTCGTAGGCCTCCAAAACGGTACTACGAGCAACGCCCAGATCTTTACTGAGAAAACGGCTTGAAGGCAGTTTCTCGTTTCCTTTTAATACTCCAGAATGAATAAGAAATTTTATTTTTTCGTAGAGCTGCCGAAAAACCGGAAGCTCATTTTTTTTGTCCGGGGTGAACCACATGTCTGCCTCATGGTAAAGTGGTATGGTGATATTTTATTAAAAATGGATCTTTTTAATACCATTTATTCTCTATACATGAGGGGGCAGCTAAGGACAAGAATTTCCCCGCAAGCCCGAGCCACAGGGAAATCCAGAAAATAATAAACAGCACGATCACCACGCAAAAGGATTGCTACATGAATAACCAATTAAAAGCCTACTGTTTTCTCGTTATGGCCATGTCCATTGCTGGAAGTGCTGTTGTGGCTGGCAAATTTATTATTTCAGATGTTCCCATTTTTCTGGCAGCAGAGTTGGGAATTCTTTTCAGTCTTCCATTTTTACTTTTTCCAGTTTTGCAGCAATACAAAAGCATATGGCCATCTGACAAGAAGACACACATGATTCTTTTAGCGCAAGCAGTTTTTGGAGTTGTGCTTTATCGGATATTCATGTTCTGGGGATTGAAGTATACTTCGGCAACTGCGGCAGGACTTGTGGGCAGTACCGCCCCAGTTCTTATAGTATTTTTGGCTGTTTTTGTACTATGCGAAAAGTTGTCAGTGTCACGCATTGTTGGCGCGTTATGCGTTTCTATTGGCATATCTGCTATGAATATACTTCCATTTCTTGAGGATTCAGCTGAGGCTGCCAACGCTTTTATGGGTAACAGTCTCGTGATGATTGCAGTTTTTTGCGAAGCTTTATTTTCCGTTATGAGCAAGTCACACTGCCAACCTATGTCTGCTCTGCTTCGAACGGCCATCGTTTCTCTCTATGCATTTATCTGTTTGTTCCCGTTGGCGTTGTATGATGCATACCATTATGATTTTGCACAGATAACAACCCTATCGTTACTTTGCCTGGCTTATTACGGTTTTTTTGTTTCGTTTCTTTCGTATGTATTTTGGTTCAAAGGAGTTGCCAGTGTGCCCGCTGGAATAGCTGGCTTGTTCACCGGATTTGTACCCCTGAGCAGCGTATTTTTTTCTTGGCTGATTCTTGGCGAAGAAATTAGTCAGGCACACTGGATTGGCTTGGTATTTGTTCTTATTGGGATCGTATACCCCTGCACCCCGAAACATCTTTTAAGATATAATCCAAGCAAATACATAAGAAAGATCGTTCTTTTTAGGGCAAAGTGATTTTGAAATACTTCACGCTTCAAAGTTGTCATTCTGCCCGGAAATGCAATTTGGTCAAATCACACCGTGTATGGTGTGCGGCACTTTCAAATAGCATTGAATTATCGAAATTCCGAAAGGTAGCAACTCTGGTATTTTAAGATTGAGACTACTTGGTGATTTATGATTTTATTGTTGGATACAGCCTTGCACAAGTGACATAATTGTTCTGTATGTATCCACGGCGCAAGCCAAATAAAAAACCACCCGCTTAGAGCAGGTGGTTTTTTATTTGGCTTGCTGAGAGTTATTTCAGCAAAACAAGAATCAGCACAAATTTCGCAGGCGCTTGATGGCTTCTTCCGTATCCTCAGGAGATCCAAAGGCCGTCAGACGCACGTAGCCTTCGCCGGAAGCACCAAAGCCTGCGCCAGGGGTGCAAACAAGGGCGGCCTGTTGCAACAGTTTGTCAAAGAATCCCCACGAGTCTGTATCGCTAGGCACACGCACCCAGATATAGGGAGCATTTACGCCACCATACACAGAAAGCCCCATTTCGCTTACAGCCGTACGCAGCATGGTAGCAT
>NZ_JASGDK010000060.1:0-8353 GCF_047607245.1 Desulfovibrio sp. | reverse complement strand
GGTCGATGCTGGAAGCGCTGGCGTGGACACCTTTGTTCTCTTTGACGAGTTGGTGTTAAAACGTTGCGCGGTCAACTGCTACGCCATGCTTAATGTGTCGGCTGCTGGTTTGGCCACAGAACGCTGGCCAGAAAACCTTGATCCAGCCTTGTTTTCCCTGACCCGAATCAAAGAGTGTCTTGAAGTCTGGCCAGGAAAAATAGTTGCTCTTAAAATTCGCATGTCACGCGAAATAGTCGGTGCCTCGGGCTACAAGCCACTTGATGCGGCTCTGGAGCTTGCCGAAGATGTTGGCTTGCCCCTGGTTGTGCATACTCCGGACCCCCCTGGGGATGCGGAAGATCTGGTTGAAAGACTGCGCGCCGGTGACATTTACGCACATACCTATAACCCTTACGGAAGCAACATTTTCGATAGTGCGGGAATGGTAAAGAAGGCTTTTATGCGTGCGAGGCAGAGGGGAGTGGTCTTTGATACCTCATGCGCAAAACGATTTTATACTTTTCCGATTCTCAAGGCCGCTCTGGAGCAGGGCTTCGCGCCCAGTATCATCAGCAGCGATATCACTGCCTTCAACCACTGTGACCCTCTCTCACACGGCATGGCTTATGCCATGACCCGCTTCATGGCCTTTGGCATGCCGCTGCCCGATGTTGTCCGTGCTGCGACTTCAACTCCAGCTATGGTTATGAAGCTGAAGGAGCACGGAGACCTCAGTTGCGGTTCTGTTGCTGATGTGGCGGTGTTTCGTGAAGAAGAACATCCCATGCTGGTGAAAGATTACATGGGAAATACCACTACAATAGAAAAATGGCTTGTGCCACAAATGACAATATTGAAAGGTAAAGTTGTCTACAGACAGCTTTTATTTAGAAATGAATAGTTCTGCGATTTCCTGACAAACATTTCAACAGATGAACAACGTACCGTGCTTTTTACAAAGCAACATAACAGTGTGCAGTATGTAGTTTTATAATTGATAAATTTTGCCTGAGTATACGGTCAGGTACGAATGGAGGCGATATGTCCGCGGAAGTGACACATAGCCAGACGGGTGAACCCCTTGTTGTAACCAGAGAGAGCTGGAAGTGCCTTGTGGCGACTTTTGCCGGCTGGGCTCTGGATGCTATGGATGCGATGCTTCTTGTTTTGGCTCTGCCCCTTATTGCGCAGGAATTTGGCACTGGCATGGAGGGTATGGGCTTTCTTGTCACCATCACGTTGGTGGGAGCCGCGTTCAGTGGGCTTTTCGTGGGGGTGCTCGCAGACAAATTCGGCAGAGTTAAAATGCTTATGGTAACCATGCTTTTCTACTCTGTTTTTACCGCGTTATGCGGATTTGCCCAAAGCTATGCTCAATTGGTCTTTTTACGTTTTTTGACGGGAATCGGTCTTGGCGGCGAGTGGGGCGTTGGTGCCGCACTGATTACTGAAACATGGCCAGCCAAGTGGCGTGCATGGGCCACGTCCACAGTGCACAGTGGCTTTCCCGTTGGCTATGGTCTGGCGACTCTAGCTTATATGTATATTGCGCCGGAATATGGGTGGCGTGTTCTGTTTTTCCTGGGCATTATTCCTGCCTTTATCGCCATTTGGATCCGGCTTGCTGTGGGAGAACCCGCAGTGTGGAAAAATGCCCAAAAGAAAAAGCCAGATATGCGTCCTACAATGGCTTTAGCCACGCTGTTCAAGCACGGCTACCTAAAACGCACCATTTTTGCCACGCTGCTTGCTACGGGAACCCTCATGGCTTTTTGGGGCGGCAACACTTGGGTTCCCACCTACCTGGCAAAATACAGAGGCCTGGATATTGTAAAGTCCGGCACTTTTCTTCTCATCCTGAATCTGGGCGGTGTTTGTGGACACCAGTTGTTTGGTTACCTCTCCGGCGTGATCGGGCGGAGGGCATCAATGTTTCTGGGGATTAGTTTAGCTGCAATTTCAACACTTATATATGTGACTATTGAAAGTCCCGAACTGCTTTTCTGGTTCAGCTTCTTTTTAGGGCTGAGTACGTTTGGCTTTTTCGGCACGTTTGGCGCCTATCTTGCCGAGCTTTATCCGGTGGAAGCCCGAGCCACGGGCGTCAGTTTCACCTTCAACGTCGGCAAGGCTTTTTCCATGCTTTCACCCTTGCTGATCGGTGTTGCTGCAAGCTCTTACGGTTTGGCCATAGGGCTGGGGCTGACTACTGTTTTTTATATGATCTCCCTTATTTCACTGCTTTTCCTGCCTGAAACAAGGTTCAGGTCAATCAGTGACTAATTGCATTGGGTATGGCAGCCGGTCAGCGATGCGGGTTTAATGTTTAACGGATGATCGGCAGAAAATGGATTAACATTCAGAAAGAACGGAGAACAGTCATGCCTAAAATGACTCCCAGCGAGGCAATGGCAGAAGTATTGTTGCAGGAAGGCGTTAACCATATGAGCGGTATTCTTGGTTCCGCCTTTATGGATCTTCTTGACCTGCTGCCCGCTGCCGGAATTGATTTTATTTCGGTACGTCACGAACAGACAGCTGGGCATATGGCAGATGCCTACGGACGCCTTACGGGAAAAGCTGGCGTAGTGATCGGCCAGAACGGCCCTGGTATAACAAACTATGTTACAGCAGTAGCCACTGCCAATATGGCGCATACGCCCATGGTAGTGCTTTCTCCCAGCGCTGGCACAGGATCAATCGGCTGGGACGGGTTTCAGGAGTGCGATACGTGGAATATTTTCAAGCCAATCACCAAGGCTTCGCTCAGGGTTCCGCATCCCAATCGATCCGCTGATATTCTGCGTACTGCTTTTCGCATAGCTTACGCAGAACGGGGACCAGTGCTTGTGGATATTCCCAGAGATTACTTTTATGGGGAGCTTGACGAAGAAATCCTGCACCCTTCACAATATAGGGTGGCTCCAGGCGGCATAGGCAATCCGGAACATTTCAAAGCCGCTGTTGAAGTGCTTAAAAACGCCAAGAATCCAGTGATAATTTCTGGCCGCGGCGTTGTTGATACGGATAGCGTGGGTGTAATCAAGGCTCTTGCCGAGCATCTGGGCGCGCCCGTGGCGACGACCTATATGCATAACGACGCCTTTGAATATGGTCACCCCCTTTGGACGGGCCCCATCGGCTATATGGGTTCAAAGGCTGCCATGCGCATTCTTCAAAAGGCGGATGTCATCCTTGCCGTGGGTACGCGCCTCTCTTACTTCGGCACGTTGCCGCAGTATGGCATCAATTATTTCCCCAAAAGTGCCAAAATTGTGCAGATCGATATCAATCCACGCCATATCGCCAAAACACACCCTGTGGCAGTGGGTTTGTGCGCCGACGCCAAAGACGCTTCGGAAGAGCTTTTCAAGCAGTTGCGCGAATCGGTTCCGGCCAAGGCCGATGTGACCCCCGTGCACAATATGATTCGGGAAGAGCTTGAAGAATGGTACAAAGACATGGCGGCCATTGCCAATGATCCGACCTTGCCAGGGCGCATGCACCCCCGCAAGGCTCTGGAAGTTGTGGGCAAGTTTGTTACCGATACCAACGCCATCGCTACCACCGATATTGGCAATACGTCCTCAACAGCAAACAGCTATCTGCGCTTCAATAATCCCAAACGGCATATCGCCACGCTCACATTCGGAAACACCGGGTTTGCCTATCAGGCTGCTCTTGGTGCTCAACTTGCCTGCCCTGAAGACACTGTGCTTTCCATTGCTGGCGACGGCGCTTGGGGTATGAGCCTTTTTGAAGTTCCTACGGCTTGTCAGTACAACCTTCCTGTCATAGCCACGGTATATAACAACGGTGCCTGGTGCGCGGAAAAGAAAAATCAGATGGATTTTTACAACAACCGCTTTGTCGGCGCGGACATCTGGTCGAAGTCATATGCCAAGATAGGTGAGGCCATGGGGGCGGACGGGTATTGTGTAAATACGCAAAAAGACCTCGCTGAAGCCCTGGAGTGCGCTAAAAAGAATCGACGCCCCGCTGTGATTGAAATCATGACGGACGGCAGCAACCAGCACCTTGCCCCGCCTTTCCGCAAGGATGCTCTGGCGTTGCCAACGCGCCATCTGCCAAAGTATGCGCATTTGGATAAAAAGTTCTTTTAAACTCTTAGAGCCGTCGATTTCGAGACGGGAGCAGAATTCTTTTATCTGAGTTTGCCAAGGCCAGCGCTGAAAAGCGCTGGCCTTTCTGCTTTATGGAAGCAGTCACGGCGCGCAATTCTTATGCCTGAAAGCAAAAATGTTTTTTTGTAGCAGAGATATTAGGCGAACTTTCCCCAAGGCTTGCGTCCGAAGTAAGTGAGGATTTGAAAAGTGGACTGCTTAAATATTTGGAATTGATATAAAAATTTAAATTTTAGATCAACAAGCCCCTTTTATCACTGTTTAGGAGTGACCATGTAGCTTGCTTAAAACTATCATTTTACCAAATAGTCCAAGCTTCTGCGCATAGCAAGACGCCCAATTTCAGCATTCCGCAATAGAAGTGCGAATGATGCTCTTGTGTGTTGGCTTTTTGAAATAGCATGGCTGTTTCTTGCTCGCGACACTTGCAAACCGCCTCGTTCAATACAGGCGGTCTTTTATGGTAATTGCTTCGTCGCTGGCCTGCCAGTGAGAAAGTTCGCCTGATAGAGGCCAGTATGGCCCCGGTCAGTCGGTTGATCTGGTAGCACGAACGTATGGCGTTGCTCCGAATTTGCTCTACCGCTGGCGAATGAGATAGGTCGTCAATTTCGAGCTGGCGACCGATAAGCCCTTCATGCCTGTAAGCTGCGGCTCCAAGTCTTCCAAGGCTGATCCAAAGTGTTATTTCTTCGATGTGTTTGTACACTACCTCAAAGTCATCGCTGAAAAAATTCTTTTCACCTTGGTCTTTATTTGAGTTGAGTCTTTTTTACCCACGCTGAATGATTTTTGAGTTGAAATGACTCAGAACCTTTACCCGGTATGGCCTAATTCGCTCAAAGATTGATTCTTGCGTAAGGATAATGTCATGGCACAGTGCTTGCTTAGGTTTCTGAAGCAATGGGCTATTTCATAACGCCTCAATTTTTGTACAAGTGAAGTCTTGTCCTCTCCAACTGTTAATATTCAATTAAAAAGGTATGTTAAAAAAAAATTCAATCCCCCTGATTCTCGCCATGGTAATTTTGGCTTCCGGCTGCACAGCCAAGCAACCCATTTCACAAATGGAATCTCCTCATGCTCCATTTTCCACGGCGCTGTTGGTCTCGGAGGAGAAAGCCGTTCCAACTTTAAGACAAAAAAATAAAGCTAAAAAAGCATCAACGACACTTCACGTGAAACCAGCTGCGGGACAGCTTTCTTCAGCTTACGGCAAACGTAAACTTGGCAAAAAACGAGTTCGCCAGCATAAGGGCATTGACCTCAGCGCTAAGCGCGGCAGTCCGGTCCTTGCCTCAGCATCAGGACATGTCGTTTTTGTGGGCAAAAAAGGCGCATATGGCCGAGTAATAGAAATAGATCATGGAAATGGTCTGACCACGCGTTACGCCCATTTGGATAATTTCGCTGTACGTCAGGGCGAAAAGGTTACGGCCGGAAAAAAATTGGGCGCAGTAGGCAGGTCCGGCAGAACAACAGGGCCGAACCTGCACTTTGAAGTTCTGCTGGACAGCAAGCATGTTGATCCATCTTTGATGGTGCCCTGGTCGTAAGCTTCTGCCAGATCCCCAAAAAACCTGCTTCATTCGCACCATCCTTCTTGTCTTTTCAAAGGTGGGTAGCTTCCATTTGCTTTAGGCTGCACCGTAGCGGTCCCGTTAGCATTACTGCAGTCATGCAAAATGAGTTTCACCCTGACCAATGTACTCCTCTCATGCCGTGCACCTTCCTCAGATCGATATAATTGTTTGATGATATTCGCTGCTTGCATAAAAGCATCTATACTCATAGGTCACAGGAATGATGGAGTAAATTTTACTCATTGCATCTTTAAATGTGAGTAAAAATTTTCTACTTATATTTTCTCCTTATGATAAAAAATATAATTCACTTATTTTATTAATTTATTTACATGGAACACTATTTGCTACGCTACAAGGCATCCCTACAAACAGTCGTGGGGAAGTGTTCCATCACCGGAAAATATTTTACAATAGAGGAGAACAGTATGATTGTGAATAAAGGTATCACTGCTACGGCCCTTGCGCTTTCTCTGGCCTTTTTGGGGACCACTTCTGCCGCATATGCTTGGGTTGGGGAATATGGGCATGATAAACCTTCTGCCCACCAGGTTGGAGAACATAACAACGCTGGAATCTCATCAACACAGCAAAGCACCGTCGCTTTCGCTGATCACGGTGGCGGTCATGAAAAAGCGGGCAACAATGCGGCGACACATGCCGCAGAGCTTAGCACGACCAGCCAGAGTGCGTCTCAGGTTTACGCCTTTGACGAGCATGGAGGCGGACATGAAAAGGCGGCGGACAACCCCGCAATACATGCGAAGGAGAAAAATCACCGCGACTAAGCGCTAAATCCTGTAATACCTGAACGCGTCCAGCGCGAACCTGCTGGACGCGCAAATAACTCTACCTGCCGCAAGAGCACCTGCCATGTTTGTCCCAAATATACACGGCCTTTTTGATAAACAGATATATCTGGATTTTGCCGAAAGGATGCGTTCTGTTGGCATTTTTTTCAGAGAATTTGTCTGTTCTCCCGCTTCAGTCGGATCCATATGCTCCAGCAGCAGATCGCTGGCCAAGGCTCTTATCCACATGGTCCTGCCTGGAAAAGGCATAGTGATAGACCTTGGAGCGGGGTCCGGTATTATCAGTGCCGAACTCATTCGTGCCGGAGTATCTCCTGAACGCATTATGGCAGTCGAAATTTCCGAAGGTTTTTGCAAGGAATTCAGCACACAGTGCCCAGATGTTCCCTTGATTATTGGCAATGCCTGCTCACTAGAATCCATTATTGCCAGTCATCATAAAAATGCTGGTGTATGCGCGATTATTTCATCTTTGCCGTTACGTGTTCTACCTACGGCCATAGTAGAAGAGATTATGAGAGAGGTTCATACAGTGCTCTCCCAAAGGGGAGGGGTTTTCATACAGTACACCTACGCATGGTGGCTTAATTATCCTCTCCGGCAATATGGATTTATTCCCAAGGCTGCACAAATTGTCTCAAGAAACATTCCACCGGCAAAAATAGAATCTTATACCATCTTGAATCAGGGCTAAACGCAAACGCATGCGCAAGCCTGAAAATACAAACTACAGACCAGTCTGGAAACACAGCAATGAACTGAATCCCCCTGACGGCGTCCCACTGCGCAGTCAGGGGGATTCAGCTCATTCTGTTTATATGCCGGTTGATCATTTTTTACTCAAAGAAACGTCTTTCCGTGCATTTTTTACTCAGCCAGAATTGAAAATTGTTTAGAAAACTTACTGCGTTAAGACAGCAAGCCCTTCAATGATTCTGGCACGTCACTTGCTTTTGAGAAAATTTAACAATGACCGCCCCTGTTCTGACTTTGGTGTGTCTGCGTCCGCTATAAACATTACACAATCAGGCCTAGGAGGCGCAATGTATCTTACGGCACACGGAGCCATGCTCACTGCAATGGCATTATTTTTAGCCGGCTCATCAACAGCATGTTACAATGCCTGGAATGAGCAAACAGGGCATGTAAAGCTTTTTGAAAAGCTGCAACTGGCAGCTTTTGCCCTTATTTTTTGCGCTTCTGGCGCTCTTCTTTATGGGCTTTTGGCACGTGACTATTCGTTGGTATATATTGCAAGTTACACAGATGACACGCTATCCCTTTTCTATACCTTGGCTGCATTTTGGGCAGGACAGGAAGGTTCATTATTGTTTTGGGCTTTCTTGATTGCCGGGTTCGGCTGCATACTCATTGCAAGTCCGACATACAAAAGTCTTTCTGCCAAACATAAGATTTACTTCTGGCTATTTTATATGTTCATCCAGGCTTTTTTTCTACTGCTGATAGCACAAATGTCTAACCCGTTCACCACGTACGAAGTGCCGCCTGCTGAAGGGCGCGGGCTCAACCCGCTGCTGCGCAACATCGGGATGGTGCTGCATCCTCCGCTTTTATTTATTGGCTATGCTGGCTTTACAATTCCTGCCTGTCTGGCTATGGGCGCAGTGATGGCTGGAGAAAAAAAGGCATGGTATATTCCTTCACAAAACTGGATTCTCATGTCGTGGAGCACCCTGACGGCGGGTATAATACTCGGCGGGTGGTGGGCCTATATGGAGCTGGGCTGGGGGGGATACTGGGCCTGGGATCCCGTTGAGAATGCCTCGCTTATCCCCTGGTTTTCAGCCACTGCCTTGCTGCACACCAGAAT
>NZ_JASGDK010000059.1:0-8911 GCF_047607245.1 Desulfovibrio sp. | reverse complement strand
GCGCGACAAGGTGCGCCTGCTCGGGCATGTGGACTGGAACCGCAAGCGGCCCAACGAGGTTGAGGCCGACGCCCTGGCAATCATCGGCATCGTGGACGCGCGGGACACGTCCGGGCGGTAATCATGTCGCGCTCTCTTCTGCTTGTAGAAGATAACGAGGATATCCTCGCCAATCTGTATGCGTATCTTGAACCGCTGGGTTACACGCTGGACTGCGCCCGTACCGGCAAAGCCGGGCTACAGATGGCCATTGAGCACGATTTTGACTGTATAGTTCTGGACGTCATGCTGCCGGGTCTGGACGGTATAAGTCTGTGCCGCAACCTGCGTGAAGAACACAGGCGCGCCACGCCCATAATCATGCTTACTGCGCGGGATACTGTGGCCGACAGGGTGACAGGACTTGAGGCCGGGGCCGACGATTATCTGGTAAAACCTTTTGCCTTCAAGGAACTGGAGGCCCGTATCCGGGCCTTGCTGCGGCGGGGCCGCATGCAGAGCGGTGCGGGAACAGAAGGCAAGGGCCTGTGGACCTGCGCTGACCTCGTCCTTAATGAAGAAGAGCACTGGGCTGAGCGGCAGGGGCATCGTCTGCGGTTGAGCCCAACGGGATTTCGTATTTTAAAGGAACTGCTGCGCGTTGCGCCGGGGTTGGTGCGGCGTCAGCATATGGAGCATCTGCTTTGGGGCGATGAACCGCCGGAAGGCAGTGCGCTGCGCACCCATATTCATGAATTACGGCGCGAACTGGACAAGCCTTTTGCCTTGCCTCTGCTGCATACGGTGCCACATGTGGGCTACCGCCTGAGCCCGGACCCTGCCGACGGCGGGGCGAGCTGTACTGCGGAAAATGGCATGCCATCAGGCGATACCCGGCCGGGCAGCGCTGATCTTTATGGGAAGACAGTCTGATGGCTCCCCATTCGCCGTCTTCATCGGCCTCTTCTTCTGAACCTGCAGCCGTTGCCTCTTCTTCAGTCACGCCGCCAGCCCGCAGCCGCACCGTTTTTGCGCGCCGGATACTGGTGGCTTTCGTTTTTCTGGCTCTGGGCATGGGCACCGCCCTTGGTGTTGTGGGCCATCTTTCCTTTGATTATCTGGGCACCTACCTGGTTGGCTGGCACGCGCGGCCAGTGATGGAAACCCTTATCGAAGCTGAAAAACGCGCATGGGAGGCTGAAGACAGCGGGCGCGACCAGCTGTACTACGGCGAAGATCTGGCAACGGCCATGCACTGGACTTTTCTGGTGGGCAAGCAGGTACCTTCCCAATGGCGCGAACTGCCCGACGGCCTGCACTTTGTTGAAAACGATGCCGAATTTGTTCTTGTGGAGCGCCGCGACGGCGTGGAATACATGCTTCGGGGCGGCACAGGCGGCTTTCAGGCGCTCAAGGACCGCCTCAACGGAATCCTGCTCATTTGCGCGTTGGCAGGTCTGGCTGTGGCAGTACTTATGGCAGTGGTTTTGAGCCGCCGTCTTACCGATCCTCTGCGCCGTCTCACGCTGGCGGTTGAAGGCCGTCCTGCTGCAGGAATGAGCCGCGTGGGGGCTGGCGCTTCGGCAACGCGCCATGACGGATCTGAAGCATCTGAAAAGCAGGGCACATCGGCTGCCGGGCAGGAAATTGCCACGTTTTCTACCCCCGCTGACATTCCTATGACAGATATGGATGACGAAGTGGGCGTGCTGGCCCGCGCCATTGCCGCCCGCGAGGATGCCCTTTGGCGTTTTGTGCAGCGTGAAAGCCATTTTACGGGCGATGTGAGCCACGAATTGCGCACCCCGCTGACGGTTATGCAAGGCGGGCTTGAAGTATTGGAACTGCGGCTGGAATCCCTGCCGCAGGGTGAGGAGCTTGCACCTGTGGTCAGCCGCCTTTTGCGCACGACATCCCGTATGAGCGACACGGTGCGAACCCTTTTGCTGCTGGCCCGCCGCCCGGAGGAAATACTGTTTCAGGTTCTGGATTGCGCCGTGCTTCTGCGGGACATTATCGGCGAAATGGAGCGTGAGGGGTTGGTGCGCCTCCAAGAAGCAGCCAAGCGATCTGACGCCTCTGATACACCCCTTTGCCTGTCAGAAATGACAGCGCTGATACTGGGCAGCGATCCTCTGCCTGCACAGGAAAGCAGTGAATCATCAGCCCTTGCCCCATCGGTGGAGGCATTGCGGGGAATATCCGTTGGGGCATCCGGGCAGGCATCCCCAAGGCCATCCACTGCGCCGCACGCTTTCACGCCGCCTGTTGTGACGCTGATGACATCCATGCCTGTTCACGCGCCCGCGCGCACACAAAGGGAACTGGCGACAATCATTTTCAAAAATTTGCTGGACAATGCCTGCAAGTACACGGAAAATGACCGCGCCTTTGTGATGCTGGAATCCGGTAAATTGCTGGTAGGCAACAAAGGGCGGGTGCCGCGTGATATTGATATTTTTGCGCGCGGAGTGCGCCGCGATAATAAAACTGATTTCAGTGCCAGACAGGATGGCGCAGGCAACGGGCTGGGGCTTTCCCTAGCGCAACGAGCCTGCGAACGTCTTGGCTGGCAGCTTGAACTGCTGCCCTCCGCCTATACCGGAGCGGAAGAGACAACGGTTTTTCGCCTCATTTTTCCCCCGGCAGCGCAAGGAGAAGACGTGTAATGTCAGGTTCTCAATTTAGGCCTGTTTCCAGTATATTTTCGAACCGCCGCAAACTTGTGGCGGTGGTTCTGGTTTTGCTGGCTGTTGTGGTGGGCTGGAAGCTGCTGGGCAAGGGAAACGGCCGGCCAGGCATGAGTATGGATACGCCGCCAGTGCGCGTGGCCACTGCTCTGGCTCAGGATGTGCCGCATTTTCTTAACGGTCTTGGCACTGTATTGCCCTCGGGCGACGTGCTTGTGACCAGCCGGGTGGACGGTCAGTTACAGCGCCTGCATTTTGCCGAGGGCCAGCGTGTGAAAGCCGGAGACCTGCTGGCCGAAATTGACCCGCGTCCTTTTCAGGCCAACCTGGATCAAGCTTTGGGCAACCTTGCCAAAGACAGAGCCCAGCTTGAAAACGCCCGCAAAGATCTTGAGCGCTACGCCAAACTTTCGCAAGGCAACTACATAGCAGCCCAGCAGTATGAAACACAGCGCGCGCTGGCAAAGCAGTATGAGGGCACAGTGGGGGCAGATCAGGCCGCCGTGGATTCAGCCCGCCTGCAACTGGAATACAGCCGCATCACTGCTCCCATCAGTGGCCGCCTCGGCCTGCGCAATGTGGATGAAGGTAATATGATCAAGGCCTCGGACACCAACGGCCTTGTGCGTATTACCGAAATCAGCCCATGCGACGTCATTTTCACCTTGCCCGAAAGTCAGGTGCCGCTGGTGGTGCAGGCCCTGCGCCATAGTGAAGCTCTGCCCGGTTCGCCGCCTCTGGTGGTGCAGGCTTGGGACAGGGAGCAGAAGCGCCTTCTGGCAGTGGGGCACCTTCTTTCGCTGGACAACCAGATCGACAGCGCCACCGGCACAGTGCGCCTCAAGGCCAGTTTCGCCAACAAAGATGGCGCGCTTTACCCCAATCAGTTCGTCAATGCACGGTTGCTCGTGCGTACCTTGCCGGGGGCCGTCACCGTGCCTGCTTCCGCCGTGCAACTGGGCACGCGTGGCTCTTATGTCTATGTGGTTCGCCAGAGCGAAAAAGGGCAGGATGAAGCGCAGCTATGCCTGGTCACGCCCGGCGTCAGCTCCGGCGGCCTGACTGTTATCGATAAAGGCCTTGAAGCTGGTGAAAAGGTGGTGGTGGACGGTCTGGACCGCCTGCGCGACGGTACTGCCGTGCGCGTTGCCGCCACTGTGGACACGCCTCAGGCGGAATCTGTGAATGCAACTGCCGAGTCAGACTCTAGCGCCGCCGTAGGGCTTGCCGGAAGCGCAGAAGCCGCCGGGCCAGGCGGAGTTAGCGGGAAAGGGCAGGGGCAGACGCCGCCCACCGGGGCCACGCCGCCGCCTGAAGCCAGACAGGCTCCATAAAGAAGCAGTTTTCCGTTTCAGCCTTACAGGACAAAGCCGCCATGAATCTTTCACGCATCTTTATTCTCCGCCCCATCGCCACATCCCTGCTCATGGTGGCCCTGCTGCTGTCTGGACTTCTGGGCTACCGTTACCTGCCGGTGGCGGCTTTGCCGCAGATAGACTATCCCACCATTCAGGTGCAGACGCTGTACCCCGGCGCTTCGCCCGACGTGATCGCCTCAGTGGTGACGGCTCCGCTGGAGCGTCAGTTCGGCACCATGTCGGGCCTTGTGCAGATGAGTTCGCTTTCATCTGCCGGGGCTTCGGTCATTACCTTGCAGTTTGATCTGTCTATGGCTCTGGACGTGGCGGAGCAGGAAGTGCAGGCAGCCATCAATGCGGCTGATAACCTGCTGCCTTCCGACCTGCCCACGCCGCCTTTGTATAACAAGGTCAATCCCGCAGACCCGCCGGTTATAACCCTTGCCGTCACCAGTGACGCCATGCCGCTGACCCGGCTTGAAGATCTGGTGGACACGCGCATGGCCCAGAAAATTTCACAGCTGCCGGGTGTGGGGCTGGTAACGCTTTCCGGCGGGCAGCGTCCTGCCGTGCGCGTGCAGATGAACCCCAGAGCGTTGGCCAACGCTGGCCTTACCCTGGCTGATGTGCGTACTGCCATAGCCAAGACCAATGTTAATGACGCCAAGGGCAGTTTTGACGGGCAAGAACGCGCCAGTACCATCGACTCCAACGACCAGCTCACCTCGGCAGAAGAATATGCAAATGCCATCATTGGCTACAAAGATGGCGCCCCTCTGCGTCTTCAGGATGTGGCCGATGTGGTGGAAGGGGCCGAGAATGCACGTCTGGCAGCCTATGTAGCTGGCGATACTATGAGTTTTCGTCCGGCCATCGTGCTTTCCGTGCAGCGTCAGCCAGGAGCCAACGTTATTGGCGTGGCCGACAGCGTGACGCGGCTTTTGCCCGTGTTGCAGCAGACCCTGCCGGGCAATGTGGAAGTGCGTGTGGTGACAGACCGCACCACCACCATCCGCGCCACCGTACACGATGTGCAGCTTGAGCTGCTGCTGGCCGTGGCTCTTGTTATCTGGGTTATATGGATTTTTTTGCGGAATGTGCAGGCCACCATAATTCCCGCTCTGGCCGTGCCCCTTTCACTGGTGGGCTCGCTGGGCGTCATGTATCTTGCGGGATATTCGCTCAACAACCTTACCCTTATGGCTCTTGTTATCGCCACGGGTTTCGTGGTGGACGACGCCATTGTGGTCATTGAAAATATTTCCCGCTATCTGGAGCAGGGCATGCGCCCGCTACAGGCGGCGCTGACAGGCGCTGGGCAGATCGGCTTTACCATCATATCCCTGACAATTTCGCTGGTGGCCGTTCTTATTCCCCTGCTCTTTATGGGCGATGTGGTGGGGCGGCTGTTCAGGGAATTCGCCGTCACACTGGCCGTGACCATTCTTATTTCCGCGGTCATATCATTAACGCTTACGCCCATGCTCTGCGCCGTCATGCTGCGTCCTGAGCGCCACGCAACCCAGAAAAGCGAAGGCCGTTTTTTTACGCGCCTGCTCCAGTGGTATGAATCCAGACTGGACTGGGTACTGAGCCATCAGAAATTGACCCTGACCGTAGCCGTAGGCACTCTGGTGCTGACCGTGCTGCTGTATGTGATCGTGCCCAAGGGGTTTTTTCCCGTGCAGGATACGGGCGTCATTCAAGGTATGGCCGAAGCCCCGCAGGATACTTCTTTTCAGGCTATGGCCACAAGGCAGCGCGAGCTTGCCCAGGTGATTCTTGAAGATCCGGCAGTGGAAAGCGTGGTCTTTTTTGTGGGTGTGGACGGCATCAATCAGACTATGGCCACTTCGCGCCTGAGCATTGAATTGCGCCCTCTGGAAGACCGCGACGCCCGCGCCCCCGCCATTGCCCGGCGCATTATGGAAAAAGCCGCAACGCTGCCCGGTATGACCCTCTATCTGCAACCCGTGCAGGACCTGACCATTGAAGACCGCGTATCGCGCAGTCAGTATCAGCTCACTGTGGAAGCGCTGGACAGGGCACAGCTGGATACCTGGGTACGCCGTATGGTAGATGCCTTGCGCCAGCAGCCCCAGCTGGAGCTTGTGACCAGCGATTACCAGAATCCTGGCCGCATGGCCTGGCTCAATATCAACCGGGATGCCGCCGGAAGACTTGGCATCAGTATGTCGGACATCGACAGCGCCTTGTACGATGCCTTGGGCCAGCGGCTCATATCCACTATTTTTACCCAGACCAACCAGTACAAGGTGGTGCTTGAGGTGGCCCCGCATTACCGCCAGGGGCCGCAGGATATTGAAAATATCTACGTCAAGGGCGGCGACGGCAAACCTGTGCCGCTTACGAGCATCGCCACGGTGGAAGAACGCGCAACGCAGCTTTCCATTGCGCGCCAGGGGCAGTTTCCCGCGGCCACCATATCGTTCAACGTGACGCAGGATTCCTCGTTGGGCGCGGCTGTAAAGGCGGTCAACGCTACATTTGAAAAGCTGCAACTGCCGGATTCGTTACGTATTCAGTTTCAGGGCGCTACACAGGCCTTCATGTCGTCCACCAACAATCAGGTCTGGCTTATTCTGGCTGCCATCGTGACTATGTATATTGTGCTGGGCGTTCTGTACGAAAGCTATATCCACCCCGTGACCATTCTTTCCACCTTGCCTTCCGCCGGAGTGGGAGCCTTGCTGGCGCTCATGCTGGGGGGGATGGAGCTGGGTGTGGTGGGTATTATCGGCATTATTCTGCTGATCGGCATTGTCAAAAAGAACGCCATCATGATGATAGACTTTGCCCTCGACGCTGAGCGCAATGAAGGCAAAAAGCCGCTGGCCGCCATCCGTCAGGCCTGCTTGCTGCGCCTGCGGCCCATTCTCATGACAACGATGGCGGCTCTGCTTGGCGCGTTGCCGCTTATGGTGGGCTGGGGCATGGGCGCTGAACTGCGGCGTCCTCTGGGCGTGACGATGGTGGGTGGCCTTATTGTCAGTCAGGTGCTGACGCTGTTCACGACTCCGGTGATCTATCTGTGGTTCGACCGCTTGAGCCGCCGCGTGCGCGGCAAGGGCATGTCTGAACCGGATGACGTGTCCGAAAGCGGGGGCGACGATACCGCCGCATCCCCTGCATCTGTGCGGCCCCAAGAGGGCAGGTCATGAACCGCCCACCTGAAGGCGGATCTGGCGGCAGCCCGGAAGATAAACCCCGCGTGCGCAAAAAGGCGGAACCCGGGCACAGGCTCGGCCCCCTTGTGCTGCCCCTGAATATTTCCGCTCCCTTTATCCGGCGGCCCGTGGCCACAGCTCTTTTGACCATAGCCATAACACTGGCGGGCATTGTGGCCTTTGGGCTTTTGCCCGTGGCCCCTCTGCCGGAAACGGATTTTCCCGTTGTAATGGTGCGGGCAAGTTTGCCCGGCGCAGGCGCGGAAACTATGGCCGCCACGGTGGCTACGCCGCTGGAGCGCGCCTTGGGGCGCATAGCTGGCGTGACGGAAATGACGTCAAACAGCAGCCTTGGCTCCACCCAGATCATTTTGCAGTTTGACCTCAACCGCAATATCGACGGCGCTGCCCGCGACGTGCAGTCGGCCATCAATGCGGCGCGTTCCACCCTGCCGACCATGCCGTCCAACCCTTCCTACCGCAAGGTGAACCCGGCGGGCGCGCCCATAATGATCCTGTCCATCACCTCGGATGTGCTGACACGTTCACAGTTGTACGATGCGGCGTCATCGGTGCTGGCGCAAAAAATATCCCAGCTGGCTGGCGTGGGTGAAGTCATTGTGGGCGGCGGCGCACTGCCCGCAGTGCGGGTTCAGGTCATCCCCGACGCGCTCAGCCGTGCGGGGTTGAGCATGGCCGATGTGCGCAAGGCACTTTCTTCTGCCAATGCCTATCTGCCCAAGGGACAGATTGAAAGCGACCAGAACTACTGGCTGGTGGGTGCCAACGATCAGCTGCACAAGGCCGAAGACTACAAACCGCTTATAGTGGGCCGCAACGGCGGCAGGGTCATTCGCCTCGCAGATGTGGCCGAAGTGATAGACAGCTCGCAGGACGTGCGCAACATGGCTGTTTCCAACGGCAAACCCGCTGTGCTGCTTATCGTGTTTCGCTCGCCAGGGGCCAATATCATCGAGACTGTGGACAGAGTGAAAGAAATGTTGCCCCAGTTGCGCTCGTGGCTGCCGGAGAGCGCGGATCTGGAACTGCGGATGGACCGCTCGCTGACCATCCGCGCTTCGCTGCATGAAGTGGAAAAAAGTCTGGTGCTGGCTATGGCCCTTGTGGTGCTGGTGACCTTTCTTTTCTTGCGCAACGGGCGGGCTACCAGCATTCCGGCTGTTGCTGCTCCGGTGTCGCTTATTGCCACGTTTGGAGTCATGTATCTCTGCGGCTATAGCCTGGACAACCTTTCCCTTATGGCGCTTACCGTCTCCACGGGTTTTGTGGTGGACGACGCCATTGTGGTGCTTGAAAACATCGTTCGGCGTCTGGAACTTGGCGAAAGTCCCCTGCGGGCGGCATTGCGTGGCGCAAGAGAAGTGGGCTTTACCGTAGTATCCATTTCTCTTTCACTTGTGGCTGTGTTTGCCCCCATTCTTTTTATGGGCGGCGTGGTGGGGCGGTTGTTCCGCGAATTTTCCGTGGTGCTTACCACGGCGGTGCTTGTTTCTATGGTGGTTTCGCTCACGACCACACCTATGATGTGTGCCAAGCTTTTGCGGCCCATTAACCAGAGCGAGCACGAAGCCAAGGCTGCGGCGCAGGCGCACAGGCTGTGTGCTGGTGGACTTTGTGGTGCTGTACGCAGGTTTTTCGCAAGGATAGGCGATGCGTGGGGCCGGGTGCTTTCAGG
>NZ_JASGDK010000058.1:0-9057 GCF_047607245.1 Desulfovibrio sp. | reverse complement strand
TCTTATATGGGAAGCCTTTCAGAAAGAGTTGTCCAATTCGTTGGCCGAAAACAACTACGGGCGCATCCTTATCCTCTGGAATGGGTTTCCCTTGGTTCGCGAGCGGTATGGCAACCCGGATCCACGCATGCGCTTTGTTCTTGCACAGGGCCTGCTTGAACGCGGTGATGACGCTGCCGCTCTGGCTTTGCTTGCGGATTTTTTGAAAAGCCCGATGGATCCCAACTATGGGGAAGCGGCCTTTACCGAATTTTTCAACCGCTATCTCAAAGCTGGCGCATGGGATAAAGTGCTGGATCTTGGCAAGCTTGTTTCTACCTGGCCTATGAACAAGCAGTTACGGAACCAGCTTGACTATGCTATGGCGCTGTCTGCCCAGAATCTCAATCTTACTGGCCCTGCACTGGCCATGTGGGCACAACTGCTTGAAAAACAGGATATTCCTCTCTATCAGCGGGCGTATGCCGCATACTTCTTGGCACGCGACGCTGAAGACAGAAAGGATATAAAGAATGCCTACGCCCTGAACCGTAAAGTTCTTGAGCTGTTCACTCGGCTTCAAGAAGAGCGTTCGGACAAGGCTGACCCCCAACGAATCAAGGATGCCCTGGCCGCGCTTATGGATATAAGTGAAGTGGCCAACCGGGTGCCTGAGGCCCTTGAATGGGTTGAGCGCTATAACCCCTATGCTCCTCCGCAATCACCTGAGTACCCAGGGCTAAGATTTCGCGAAGCACGGCTTTACCGCAAGCTTGGCGATGCAGCTCGCGCTCAGGCTTTGTTAGAAGATGTTGTACGCAATTATCCTAATTCGCCTTTTGCCCAGGCCGCTGCGGGAGAATTGCGTACTTTTGAGGTGTCGCGCGACCTGCAAAGCTATTTGCCTGGCGGCGCGTCGGCCCCACAATCCCCATCGGCTCAGCAGCCTGCTCAAGCCCAGAGCCAGGGAACGCCAGCAGCCCAATAACAACAGCTTTTATTGTCTTTTTTTGTAAAAATAACATTCTGTTAACGGTATTTCGTTGCTGATGCGCGTTGCCAGCCATGCTGGCATCGCATATGCTGCCTTATGAACTTCATGACGATGAGCATTTGGTCAGAATGTCGGTAATGAATAATGACAAAAGAGGTAATTATGAAGAATTTGCGTCTACTTTGTCTTGTAGTGCTCCTCGTGGCACTTGTTACCGGCTGCAACGCTGGCTTGCAACGTGGAATGGTTGGGCCTGTCTATGTATCAACAGCGCGTCCAGCAATCAGTTTGACGGCAAAAGACATGCCGTTGCTGGCGGGCGGGCAGGGGCAGTGCAATCTTACCTGGACAAGCGTTATGGGCGGGTTGCCGGTATCTGTATGGCTGGCAGCCTATGGACAGGGAACCCCGCAGTCGCCGATGGCAATTGTAGCACAGGCTGAACTGCCGCAAAGCTGGTACTGGAATAGTGACTCCACTCCTCCTTTCAGCGTTGATCACGCAACTGAAATAATTGGCGAAACAGAATTCTCAGCCAGTACCTTTATTGTTGATGGTTCCCGTGATCCCTTTATGCAGTTGGCTGGTGTACAGCCTGAAACGCCACCAGTGCGTTGGCTTGTGCGTGGCTTTACAGCCCGCTTCAACTTTAATGCAGACAAGATTATATTGGAATACAGGGAACCCCTTCCCGCACAAATGGGCTTTCTTGACGTGCTCACCATTGCCCAGACTGACCAGTTGAAGGCCTTTGAAGAACGGGCAAGAAATGTGTTTGTTGTTGGTCAGGTACCCGAAAGTTTGATCGGGCTTAAGGATTCATACCTGAAAAACGTAAGCTGGCAGTTTATGGATCAGCGTTTTCTGGGTACTGTATCACGGTTTGATGTCTTCAAGGGCAACTGATTTATTATTAATAATTAGTTTTATTGCAGCAAAAAACAATGGCAACAGCCCTTCAAAACTGGTGTTTTGAAGGGCTGTTGTACGTTAAATCATGATATTTTGTGTGGAGTTTATTACTCTATTGCACCATAAGAGGCAATATGTTCAAAATACCTACAATAATGTTTGCCAAATGATTTTTTAAATACGCATTAGTACATTGACGAAATAATAAGCCCTGTGTATGTTCTGCCAATTGGGAATGTGGATTAAAAAAAACAGATCTGTTTTGAATATAAGCGCGCCCCCCATTGTTGCGCGTTTGGCGGATCATAAAGACGACCTAAGGGGTAACTATGGACGACTATTTGAAAGAAGCTCTGGAAATTACCAGGGCACAGGCCGGTGTGCGTGTGATGAGCGAAGAAGAGATAGCTACCTTCATTCAGAGGGTTGCTCTCGGTATCCGCGCAGTGGCTGAAGGTGAAACCCCAGCTGAAATGGACAGCCTTGAAATGGCTCAAGAAGCCCGCAAGTCTGTTAAAGAAAAATCCGTGACCTGCCTTGAATGTGGCAAAAGCTTCAAGATTTTGACCAAGCGTCACCTCGCCGGACACAGTATGTCCACTGCAGAATACCGCGAAAAGTGGGGCTTCAAGAAAGACGCTCCCCTTGTTTGCAAAGCTCTGCAGCGTGAACGTAGAAAGAAGATGAAGGATATGAAGCTGTGGGAAAAGAGGCGTAAAGCCCAATAGCTTACAGGCCCGCCGCTCAGGCGGGCTTTTCGTTGTGGAGCTGGCGGTCTCAAAACTACGCTATCGCTCTTTCAATTATGTTTTCCCTCGTTATCTGGCATTGAACAGGCTGTTTTGTGCGCAACCTTAATGCGTTCAGAACGGCCTGTATCTTCACAAATAACCACATTGAAAAATCCATAGCACTTATTCGCGTGTGCTATTTCAGGTTTAAGGGTCTAGCTATGACTTTATTTACACCGGCAAATACTCCTGCTGAAGCTTTGAAGCTTTTGTCAATTCGAGATAATGAGCTGTTTGCCAGCGCAACTAAACTTCGAGCTGCCACTTTTGGCAATAAGGTGACCCTCTGCGCTATCATTAACGCACGTAGCGGAAACTGCGGGATGGATTGCCGCTTCTGCTCGCAGAGCAGGCACAACCATACCCCCATTGATATTTTCTCCTTACTGCCTGCGGATGAACTCCGTGAACGTATCCTGGCGCTGGTCGAGCAACCTGTGGCCCGCATTGGTGTTGTGACCAGTGGGGGTGCTCTTAGTGGTGAAGAATTCGAACGCCTGCTGGAAGTTCTGCGCTCATTGCCCGAACATGCGCTCGAACGCGTTTGCGCCTCTCTCGGCAGGCTCAGTGCTGAGCAGCTTAAACAGTTGACTGATGCCGGGCTTGACCGATTTCATCACAATCTTGAAACTTCCCGCCAATATTACCCCAACATTTGTTCAACGCAAACTTGGGATGAACGCAAAGACACTGTACTTCGTGTCCATCAAGCTGGCATGACAGCCTGTACAGGCGGCCTGTTTGGCCTTGGTGAAAGTTGGCAGGATCGTATTGATTTCGCTTTCAGTCTTAAGGAATTGGGGGTGGGGCATGTTCCCATCAACTTCCTCCATCCGCATCCTGAAACCCCTCTTGCCAGCCGGGAACCTCTCTCTGCGAGTGAAGGCCTTCGTATCATTGCGCTTTTCAGACACATCCTGCCTACGGCTACCTTGCGTGTGTGCGGTGGAAGGCCTCTTGTGCTCGGGCAAAGACAAAATGAAATTTTCGCTGCTGGCGCAAATGCGCTTATGACTGGCGACTATTTGACCACGCATGGACGCGGCCTGATTGATGATCTTGCGATGATTCAGGCTCTTGGATTGGAGATCGACTGTGACAAACAGTACTGAGCATGGCCCCTTGCCATCTGACGGCAAACCGCTTCTTGGAATTTTTGTAGCTGGTTCAGGCACTGATGTCGGCAAGACTGTATGCACTGGCGCTTTGTTGCGCGAATTGCGGCAGGCAGGCTTTGCCGTGCAGGCTGTCAAACCCATACAAACTGGGGTGTTGGCAGCAGAAGTTGAATCTTCCGAGTTGTCTGATGCAAGCTTCTATGGCAAAGCCCTTGAAGGAGTAGAGCCTTTAGAAGGGTTGCAGGCGGCCGCTGTGCTTCATTGTTTTGGTTTGCCAGCCTCTCCCCACCTTGCTGCGGCCAAAGAAGGAAAGCGACTGGATTGTCAAAACCTGCGCAAGGACATTCTCAGTCACTGGGATGCTGTTTCAGCCAAAGCGCTTCTATTGGAAGGAGCGGGGGGACTGCATGTTCCTCTTAATGAAGACGAGGACATGCTGGACCTTATGGGCATGTTGGGGTTGCCTGTTTTTCTTGTTGGCGGCAACTATCTTGGTGGCCTCAATCATATTTTACTTTCTGTTGAAGCAATACTGTACCGAGGTTTGTCTTTGACAGGTATAGCGCTAGTGCCAGCCTCTGACCCTGCAATGGGTTGCCCCGGAGTTGATGTGGCGGGATTGCTGGCAGACAACGCTCACATAATACGAAAAAAGCTCGAACGCCTTGGCTGTACGGCTCCTTTGGTTGAAATTTCTCGGGTAAAAAAGTTGAATCAGGCCGGGTGGGAAGAGCTGGCTTGTCAGCTCAGACCAGCAGCAAGGCGTATAGCCAGCAATTGGTCGACTTCAGGCCAAGAATTTGCAGCGCAGCTGTCGGAAGAAGAAAGCCTTGTGCAACGGGACAGAAGCTCAGTCTGGCATCCCTATGCATCAGCTACAGCTTATCCTCCCCTTAACGCGGTCAAACGCACATTCAGCAATCGTATCGTGCTTACAGACGGGAAAGAGCTTGTTGATGGCATGTCTTCCTGGTGGGCGGCCATTCACGGATACAACCATCCCCGTCTGCTTGATGCCCTGCATGCCCAGGCCGGGCGCATGCCGCACGTAATGTTTGGCGGCCTTACGCACGAACCTGCTGTGGCTCTGGCTGAGCGATTACTTGATATTATGCCTGACGGACTTGAGCGGGTGTTTTTTGCTGATTCCGGATCAGTTGCTGTTGAAGTGGCTTTGAAAATGGCTCTTCAATATCAGCAGAGCAGTGGACAAACACAGCGCACTCGTTTTTTGACGCCACGCAGAGGCTATCACGGCGACACCACTGGAGCCATGTCCGTTTGCGATCCTGTGACTGGCATGCACAGCCTTTTTGCAGCGATGCTGCCGGAACAGCTTTTTATGGAGCGTCCCTCCTGCCGGTTTGACCAGCCCTTTGATCCCGCATGCCTGAATGATGCCCGTCAGATGTTGGCTGTGCATGGCAAGGAAATCGCAGCAGTTATTCTGGAGCCAATAGTGCAGGGGGCAGGGGGGATGTGGTTTTATCATCCCGAATACCTGCGCGGATTGGCCCAGCTGTGCCGCGAGGCTGACACACTTTTAATATTTGATGAAATTGCCACTGGTTTTGGTCGCACGGGTAAAATGTTCGCTGCTGAATGGGCGGGGGTTCAACCTGATATTCTGTGCTGCGGCAAGGCTCTTACAGGCGGAATGCTCACTCTGGCCGCCACGGTTTGCAGTGGCCGTGTTGCTACGGGCATTTGTAAGGATGGCGGCGTTTTCATGCATGGCCCCACATTTATGGCTAATGCTTTGGCCTGTGCAGTAGCTGGCGCCAGTCTTGATGTACTTGCATCTGGCCATTGGCAGCAACAGGTAAGCGGCATTGAGTCTGCGCTGCGTGAAGGTCTTGCCCCATGTCAGAGCTTGCCTGGTGTCGCAGATGTGCGTGTTCTTGGAGCAATCGGTGTTGTTGAAATGCTTGAGCCTGTTAACACACACTCGCTACAGAAATTTTTCGTGAATGTGGGGGTGTGGCTACGCCCCTTCAACAGACTTATCTACCTCATGCCACCCTATGTGACGCCCAAAGAAGATGTGTTCAGGCTCTGCGCCGCAATAGAAGGAGCCTTGCGCCAAGGAGCGCACCTGTCGTGATTTTTTTACTCGTTTATGTAGCAGTACTGTTTTTGCATGCGTGGCTGACAGCAAGGCGCAGCCCTGACAGGGATACCTATTTTGTTAACGGACGCCGCAGCTCTGCAAGGTTGGTTGCCTTGTCCATAGTCGCTTCCTGTGTAGGCGGTTCCGCCACGATGGGAATGGCTGGTCTTGCGTGGCAGGTGGGCACACCTGCCATCTGGTGGCTGATGTCAGGTTCGCTTGGGTTGATTCTTTTAAGTATTTTTCTTGCTCGCAAGGTACGCGGCAGTGGCGCTATGACCATGCCGGAAATGCTTACAACATTTCTCGGCGCTCCCAGCCGTGCGCTGGCTTCTGTCATTATTGTTACGGCATGGTTGGCAATTCTTGCAGCTCAGTTCAGTGCGCTGGCTACCATCATAGCCCCTTTGGCGGGTATTGATAAAAATGTGGCAATGTTTGTGGGCGCAATCGTATTGGTTGGTCATACGCTGGCGGGCGGTCAGGCCTCAGTAATGAAAACAGACCTCTGGCAGTTCAGTATTCTGTTGCTTTCACTTATGGTGGCTCTTTTGTTCACACTTCACCTTGGTGGAGGACAGGCCCTTGCCACTGTAAAACTGGAAGTTTTCAATGAGCAGTTCCCCATATCAAAATTGCGCTATTTTCTTTTGATTCTTGGCGGAAGTTATGTGGTTTGCCCCATGCTTTTTGGACGTCTGCTTACTGCTCGCAACGAGCAAGCGGCACGCAGAGGTGGGCTTTGGGCTGCAGCGGGGCTTACACTTACAGCTGCGCTGATTGTGGCTCTTGGCATATCCTGTCGTGATCTTGTGCCTGTAGGTACGCCTCCGGAGCAGGTTTTGACCACAACATTGCTGATACATTTGCCTTCCTGGGCGGCAACGCTCATTCTGCTGGGGATTTTCAGTGCCATTTTTTCCGCTGCTGATTCGTGCCTGCTTACTGCAGCCTCTGTGTGCAGCAATGACATATTGCGCCGCCCGGGAGTAATGACCTGCCGTCTTTGCCTTATTTTTCTTGGTGTTATGGGTCTTATTCTTGCTTTGCCAGGCAAAGGGATTCTGTCTTTGCTGCTGATGGCCAACGATATCTATGTATGCGGCGTCGTGCCCCCCGTTTTTGTGGGCATGCTTTTGCATAACAAGGCGCATTTTCACCCGTGGGGCATGGCAATAGCCATTCTGGGAGGAGGCCTCCTTGGATTGACTGCTGCGCTTACCGGCGTCAGTGACTGGAGTTTTGCTGGCCTGATATTTTCGCTGCTTATGAGCCTTGCGTCTGCCCGCCGCCTTTCTCTCCCCGCACGGAAGGAGGCAATGGCATCGGTAGACCCCGGAATATCAGCCTCGTAGCTGTGGCATCAGCCAGCTCGGCGACATCCATAATTTTTTCAAGCAGCTCAAGAAGGTAAAAGCGGTCATTTTCGCAGCCGTCTTTAAAGTCGTCTTCCAATTGGCCGGAATTGATGTAGGCTTCTAAGTTTTCCAAGTCCTTTACAGTCAGCATGAACAATCCTTCGCAGTTTGCTTTAACCTTGCTATACATTTTTCCGTGAGGGAATCGGCGAGGCTGAGCACTCGCTCTATTTCTTCTTTGGTGATACAGTCAAAATGAATGCCAGCACTCACACAAACGGTGCAATTTAGCTCGGTTGCCATGCGGTGGGCCATCTGGGCCGCTAACAAATCTTCGCGGTGCCCGGGGAGAGTAAGCAACTCATTCTGATTTTTTTTATTTGTGGCATCGTGTGAACACGGGCTGGCCAAGGCAACAGCTCCAATATGGGCTTGACCTCCACTACACATGACCTGTAGGTCTCGCCCTTGGTGCAGTACCTGCAGTGTAATGGCAAGTCTGCCATGTTTGGCGGTCAGACGCATGGGCTCCCTCGTATGTATCTATTTGCTCAAATGAGCAGCCTGATCAACTTAGCGTAGGGGGCGTTGCCTCGCAAGCAGGATCACGTGGCGTACAAATCACATTTTTGTATATAACATAATTGAATATGCCAATTTAATATATGTTAGCAAAAATGAGCACATGATTTTAAATAAATATGAATGTGCATTTTTATGACACCATAATTGTTGAACAAAGTATAATGGTGTTTGAAATATTAAATGCAGATTTACTATTTGGTGAAATTTCTTCAAAGATTATTTGCATTGGCTGCTAGCCTTTGCGCCTGAGCATAAAATTTAAATAACAAACCATATTCTGGAGTTGCTATGACGCTAGATCCAACAAAGAATCCCGATTGGAAGATTGCCCTGGATGCTGAAAGCCGCATGAAGACAATTGAAACGCTGGCATCTGAATTGGGCCTTGAGAAGGCGGAGTTGCTGCCCTATGGGCATTATATGGGGAAAATTGAGCAGCATGCAGTGCTGCGCCGCCTGGAAACCCGACCCAACGGTAAATATATTGATGTCACCGCGATCACGCCCACCCCACTGGGAGAAGGTAAATCCACAACAACCATAGGTCTGGTACAGGGGCTTGCCAGACGTGGCCAGCGCTCTTCAGCGGCTATCCGCCAGCCATCCGGTGGCCCTACTATGGGCATGAAAGGTTCCGCCGCCGGAGGAGGTCTTTCGCAGTGCATCCCTTTAACGCCGTATTCGCTTAATTTCACGGGAGATTTGCATGCAGTGAGCGCTGCCCACAACCTGGGTATGACAGCTCTTACCGCCCGCATGCAGCATGAGCGCAATTATGATGACGCCACGCTTGAAAAGCTTTCAGGAATGGCCCGTCTGAACATTGATCCCACGCGCGTCAACACAGGCTGGGTAATGGATTTTTGTGTTCAGGCGCTACGAAACATCATTATTGGCATAGAGGGGGACGGGCGCCGTAATGACGGCTTCATGATGCGTTCGCATTTTGACATTACCGTTGCTTCTGAAGTCATGTGCATTCTCTCCATCGCTCGCGATCTTGGCGATTTGCGTGAACGCATGGGGCGTATGGTGCTCGCGCATGATCGTAATGGCAAGCCTGTAACTACGAGCGATCTGGGCGTTGCCGGAGCCATGACCGCATGGCTTGTTGAAGCCGTGAAACCCAACCTTATTCAGACCATCGAAGGCCAACCGGTTTTTGTACATACCGGGCCGTTTGCCAACATTGCCCTTGGGCAAAGTTCGG
>NZ_JASGDK010000057.1:0-3715 GCF_047607245.1 Desulfovibrio sp. | reverse complement strand
TTTCCGGGGCGGCTGCGCACGAACCTCGCCGACGTGCCGGCTTCGGTTCTTTATGACGCCGCCCCGGCAATGGCCTGTTCCTTGTCTGGGAAACAGCGGGGACCAAGAATCGTTCTGTACGCTATAAACATTCTCGAATTACTGATGGAAGCGACTTTGTTCGCAGGCGGCCCAAACAGCATATGTGGCAAAACCTTCGTGCCCGCAGGCACTCCCCTCCACCCACAAAAACAGCTCTGTTCTTTCCCACCCCTCTTGCCGAGCAGGCCTGTACCCGCAAGGCACAACACTTTTCTCATCAAAATCAAATCCCGAACATTACAGTAACCATACCCACAAGCACCCAGCGCTCCAAGACTGATACGCAACGCAAAAACGCACGATGGCATTGCGTGGCGCGCAGGGAGATCGCCCGACCGAAGGGAGGGAAGCTCCCGCAGCAAACGCCGCGCAGCCCTCGTTTAATGACGGAAGATGGAACGCCCTTGAAGTCTAATCCGTGGGAGTAGAGACGTACGACAAACCAGCGGGGTTGTCCGGGGGGAGTGCAGAGGGGGCCTCGGAGGGGCGGCAGCCCCTAACAGGCCCCCTCGCCGCCCGCTGCGTAGGCGGCCCAAACAGCATAGACAAAAAAGCCTCAGTGCCCGCAGGGCACAATACACCTCTCTCAAGGACCAACCCCAATCTTTCACGGCACTCCACCCCACGCCAAACAGACGCCCCTAATTTTCATCCACCGCGAAAGCGCTCGCTGGCATTGCGCGGCGCGCAGGGAGATCGCCCGACCGAAGGGAGGGAAGCTCCCGCAGCAAAAGCCGCGCAGCCCTCGCGAAATGGCGGAGTTTGGAAAGCCCTTGAAGGCTCACCCGTGGGAATGAAGATATATGGAAAACCCAGCGGGGTCGTCCGGGGGGAGTGCAGAGGGGGCTTCGGAGGGGCGGCAGCCCCTAACAGGCCCCCTCGCCGCCCGCTGCGCAGGCGGCCCAAACGAAAACAATCAAAACTGCTTTACATTAAGGACTTGCTTCACGCATCAGGCAGGGCTTTCAAAATCAAGATGCCCTATCTCTTTGAGCTAAGGAAGCACTGATTAAAGAGCCTCCTGGAAGCGCGCAGTTATTTCGTTTGGCAAGGCGCGATCTTTTTTTGAAGCAGGAGTGGACTCTTCCGTCCTCGACTGTTTCAAAAAAATGAAGCAACGCCGCCAAACGGAATAAATCAGCGTTTCCTTAAATACCTGTCCCTCTAATGCCGCCGCCGCGCAACCGCCTCAACGGCATCCCCCTCGCGCAGGTACATGCTCAACCCCAGCGAAAGCAGCAGCAAAACGACAAACACCATATCCGCAGCCCCATAACCGCCTGTAAGCTCATAGGAATACCCCATGATGGGATATCCCACGCAACGCAGCATGATGAAGATGGATACAAATTTGTAGGAAGGCAAAAAGTTGCCGCTGCCATAATAGTAGGAAACTACCGCTGGCAGCACCGTCCACAATCCGCCGACGCAAAATCCGAAACTGAGGCTGAAAATGGTCATGCTCCACAGGCTGGCTGGCAGAAATCCAAGACACAAACTCAGAGCGCAGGCCAACATGATGCCGTGGGCGGCTGTCAGGGGAGTGAAACGGTCGCAGACCCAGCCCCAGGCATATTTGGCCAGAGCTGCGCACAATGCGGCGGAGCAAGCCAACAGCATGGCCGGGTAGGGCGCAATGCCCAAATCCACGAAGCGCGGCTTCATCTGGCTCATTACCGAAGAGCTGACCATCAAAGCCAGGCCAAAGGCCACGCCCATGCAGTAGGCGCGTGGCGAATGCAGAAGCCCGGAGAAAGAAGTGTCCGGCGCTGGCCGCTTGCGCCCGAGCATGGGCTCATGCCTTCTGCCGTCGGGGTGCAGATGCATGATTTGCGGCGTATCGCGCACCAGCACCCAGGCCAGAGGGGCCAGAGCGCAGGTCAAAAGACCGATAACGAGATAGGCGACGCTGACGTCAAAATAATTGATAAGCACCATACTTGCCAAAGGCAGTACAGTACCCGACAGGGATGTGCCCGCATTGGCTATGCCGAATGCCCTGCCACGGAAATAATGAAACCAGTTGCTCATCAAGGCATTGCCAACCACGCCGCCACATATCTGTGTGGCGCTCCAGGCAATAGTGAACAGCAGGGTAAAGAGCATCATGTTGCCCGTCATGCCCTGAAGAATGGTAGCCAGGCCACCCACCAGCGCACCCACGGTCATGAGGTAGCGCAGTGAAAAACGGGTGGACAATGAAGCCGCCACAGGCATGGCCAGTTGGCCTATCAGTGAGGCCACGGCCATGCTGATATTGAGTTCGGCACGTGTCCAGCCATAGGCTGTACACAGGGGTTCCATAAAAGCATTCATGCAATAGAGTACACTGCCCTGAAGCATGAAATTGCCGCCCATAGAAAGCAGGCTGATTTTCCAACCGTAAAACATTTATTCCCCAATACAGGCATCTGCCAGGCAGATCCTTGCACACATGGCCAATGCAGGCAAAGCGGCCACATTTTGCTTTTATCGCGGTCTTGTCGCTGTTGCGGCCAACCCCGTCACCCGGTGATTCTTACCTTTGACGCCGTAAGACAGCAGCGCGCGCATTTCCGTCAGCTCGAAATGAAAGCTGTACGGTAGTGGCCCGTTAGCCAAGATGCGCAACCAATGATAGCACATACACCCCTTGCCGCGCATCCTCAAGCCTGTACTGCCTGTGTGGCTGATGCCAAATCCATGAAAAAACGCGCCAACCTCTAGTGAATGCAAGGCGTATGAATGCAGTGCATCCGGTTTCCATCGGGCACGCTTTTTGCTGATTGTTATGGAGCACGGCTTTTTCTCAAAGCCGCGCCAATATAACGACGGCGGATATGGCATGTTCGGCACACAAAAAGATCCCAGTAAAACAGAAAGCGCCACCCCAAAACGCGTCAACAAGCAACGCGCCGAGGGCAATGTTCCCAAATCGCAGGAACTGGGCAAGGCTGTAAGCCTGCTCGGCGGCATGTCTATTCTTTACGCGTGGATAGGCCCAATGAGCGAAGAAATAAAAAAGATCTTTCGCCATTTTTTGAGCCATGCCTGGGAATTCGACCCCAATCCGGAGAATGTATACAGCCTGACGCTGGAGCTTATGGTCGAAATCTGCAAGATCATCATGCCTGTTCTGCTCACGCTGGCCTTTCTGAGCATGCTTGCCCAGCGCCTTCAGGTGGGCAAACTGTGGACCACCAAAGTTTTCAAGCCCAAAATGCAGCGGTTCAATATCTTCAAGGGCATCAAACAGATGCTCTTTTCGCCCCAGACCATATTACGCACCATAAAAAGCCTGTTATTTTCCATAATCCTGTCCCTTATTCCCGCATGGATCATCTATAAAGAATACGAAAACTTTCTGCCTATGTATTATGCCACCACCGAAGGCGTGGCCGTATACATGCTTAAAATGGCTTTCAAGCTGGCAAGCTATGCTCTTATACCCATTCTTATCATTGCGGCCTTTGACGTGTGGCAATCACGCTATGCGTACAAGGAAAACATGAAGATGACCAAGGATGAAGTGAAGGACGAGCACAAACAGGCCGACGGTGACCCCAAGGTCAAGAGCGAGCAGCGCAAAAAGATGATGGAAGCCATGAGCAAGCGCATGTTGCAGGACGTGCCCAAGGCTGACGTTGTCATAACC
>NZ_JASGDK010000056.1:0-11909 GCF_047607245.1 Desulfovibrio sp. | reverse complement strand
TTCCGCCACGTGCAGGGCCAGAGCCAAAATCAGCAACACGCCCACAACGCACTGGGTGATGTAGAGAAAGCGTGTCTGGTCCGAAAGCTGGCGCGCCTTTTTTTCAGCATCTTTAACGATAAGTTCCCGAATGGCTTCTGGCAGCTGGTATCCGAAACCGGGAAAGCGAAAAATTTCAAGCAGAGGGCAGAGAGTAAATCCCACAATGGCTACCGGCACCGCAATAACTGCATTGTGCAGAAAAAATTCTGCAAAGGACCAGCCCATCATGGTGCCGATCATAAGATTTTGCGGTTCGCCCACAATGGTCATAGTGCCGCCAAGGGCGGTACCCAGGGCTCCGTGCATAATAATGTTGCGCAAAAAACCGCAAAATTCTTCAATTTCCGGGGCTTCTTTGCCGTTGGTTGAAGTAAAGGCTCCGGACACCTTGCGGAAAATTGCGTAAAAGTTGAAGCAGACGGCTATGATGATGGCCATGAGGGTCAGAGCGTCCAGAAAGGCGGAAAGCGTTGCGCTGACAATGCAGAATGCCAAAGACAGCCAGTGTTTTTTTCGGATAGCGATAAACAGCCGGGTAAAAACAACAAAGACCACATCTTTCAGATAGTAGATGCCCGCCACCATAAAGATGAGCAGAAGCAGTGTGGGGAGGTTGGTGGCCACTTCTTTGTACACGGCGTCGGGCGAGGTCATGCCGATGATGATGGCTTCCAAGGCCAGCAGGCCGCCCGCAGGAATGGGATAGCATTTTAGCGCCAGAGAAAGAATGAAGATAAACTGAAGCAGCAGCAACCAGCCTGTTATAAAGGGGCCGACTATACTATTCAGAACGGGATTGGCCACCAGAAAGGCCAGGACCGTATATTTATACCAGAGCGGCGATTTACCTAAAAAACTATTGAAAAAAATTTGCTGCATAGTCGTCTCCCTGAACCACTTCAGAATTAAATGGGGAAAAAATCGCAAGATGTACAGGTTGTGTAGCAGGTAATGCAGCCTTGCCGCAACTCTCGGTATTGCTATCGGCTGATTTTTATACCGTGAAACAGAATGCAGCCGGATAACTGGAAAAAGCTGAAGCGGCGAGGTGAAAAACTGAAGAGGAAGAGTGGAAAGCAGTAGATATGCGGAGGGGTGAAGCTTGGCTGTGCTTTGCAGCGCCAGAAAGCGTCTGCAAATAGGTAAGGCATTCAGATCTTAAAAATGCGAAAATATTCTGCGGGCAAAGGCTCACGCATAGACCGTCGGGCTATTTATTTGCGCATCAAACATTGTGGCGGGCGTCTTCAAATTTGAGAAAGTTTATCCTCAACGTTATTCTTCTTTAGTACACTTTATCTTGAAAATTACATGCACTAACACAAAAAAACGTACAATGATCCGCAATAGATCGTTTATTTTCTTAAGATTGTATTTTTATAGAAAGACAGCTTTGAAATGTGAAGTATTTCAAAGCTAATCTGTTCTAAAGAAGATTGTGGTCGAGCCTGTAGATCATTTCAATGGGGTTGAGCAGTACAAGCCTTCTGCCGTTGCCGACAATAAGCCCGTCTGTTCGAAAGCGTTGCAAAGTGGCGCTGACTGTGGGCTGGGTAGAACCGACCATTGAGGCCAGTTGTTCCTGCGGGATGTTCAATGGAATTTCACAGGGCTTGTCCCAGTCTTCAGTAGTGCGCAGGGTGTCGTATGCCAAGGAAATAAGCAGGCTTGCCAGACGGTTGGCCACGTCATTGTTTTGCCTGCGCACCATATCGCCCATATAGCGCAACCTGCGCCCCAGCAGGGTGATGACGCGGCGTGCCAGCGGATAGTGTTCGCGCAGCATACCTTCAAAAGCCTGCTGCCCGATGGAGTATAATACGGAGGCGCTTGCGGTTTGCGCGCCTGCTTTGCGTGGAGAGCTGTTCAACACTTCCGAAAGGCCAAAAAATTCCCCGCGCATGCGCAGGGAAAACGTCATTTCTTTGCCGGAAGCAGCCGAGCCGAAGATACGCACCAGCCCTGATTCAATGTAAAAACAGGAGTCTCCTGCATCGCCCTCAAGAAAGACAGTTTCATTTTTGGCCAGTTCCTGACGGTGAGAATTTTCCAGAAAGACGCGTTTTACGTCGTCTATGCCTTTGAAAAAATCCTCTTTTTCAAGGTGCCAGAATGTATTCATGCTGTAATCCTTGCTGGAAGCGCGATGTGTGCAGGCTGCGCGGCAAAGGCGCATTTTCTGCCATCTGGGCCGCCCCTCTCCGTCGCGAAGCATGGAGTTCGCGGCGGAGAGAGGCGACGCCCGCCGCTCGGCAGATGCGGCGGGCGTAGTGTGAAGTAATATCGGTTTTAGGCCTTGTCCAGCCGGTTCACATAGCGGTAGGTCTGTTCCTGCCCGTGAATATCGCGGCATTTCCATATTATGAAGTTGGACCCCATTATGGGCTTCAACGATGCTTTGAAGTAGCCGAGCTGATAGGGCATCTTGATTTCAAGCGCGCCGGAAGGGCAGGCCTTTATGCAGGACATGCAATCCCAGCAATCGCGGGCGGCGCGCAAAAAAGCCTTGCCAGTGGCCTGATCCAGAGCCATGAGGTTGCCGGGGCAGACTTCTTCGCAATGGGTTTCTTCACGTCCTTTACAGCCGTTGCATTTATGTAGGTCAATTTTTGGCGGCATGTTCGTTCTCCTGCATTAGGGCTTGTACCTGTCGCCGGGCAACAGTTGCTCGTAGGGACGGGTGAATGTGACTATTTCTCCGGTGGCGGCATCCCGGCGTGATTCCACAAAGCAGTCAAAGTTGGCGTCGTCACGTTCCGGGTAGTCAGAGCGCGTCTGCCAGCCCGCCCAGCGTGTTTCCTTGCGGGCCTTGAGGTGGTGTACCACGGCTTCGGCCACATCAACGCGGTCCATTGTTTCGTTGGCCTGCATAAGCTCGTGCAGATCCTGCGCGCGCAAGTGGCAGAACTGGCTTTGCAGCATTTTGATATGCCTGAGAGCGTAGTCCAGCTGCTGCTCATTGGTGCGGTAAAACTGGCTGGAGCCGCCAGCGTATTCATCCATAAGCCGTTGCAGGCGCTCCTTCATTTCCACCGGGCGAATGCCTTCGGCTTCACGCGTCAGCATCGGCGCATATATCCGCTCTTTTTCGCGCTCTATCTGCGCTGCGTCAGGGGCTGGCATGTCCACGGCAGCCATAAAGGCCAAGGCTCCGCGTGCGGCCAGCTTTCCTTCAGCACAACAGCCGCCCACAAACTTGTTGGGGTTGCCGCCCGCAGTCTCACCCGCTGCAAACAGGCCGGGAAGGGTGGTCATGCGCTCCATATCCACCCAGTAGCCGCCGCCGGTGTGGCCGCCAAGGATGTAGGGATCTGAACCAAATATTTCAATAGGTTCCTTGCTTGGGTCCTGCCCGCGACTGGCAAGAAAGAGAACGAATGAAGGCCGTTCGTTCAGGTAGTCTTCCATCATAGCCTTGGTTTTTTCAGGCGACATGTGGGTGGTGTCGCAGTAGCAGGGGCCGCGTCCGGCAAGCCATTCTTCCATGGGAGCGTTGGCGCGGATATACCGGGGGGCCGCGTCGCCGCCGAGGCTTTCATAGCGGCTCATGACGCGTTCGCCGTGCGAGTTGATGATGGGTGCGCCGTAGCCTACGGAAATGGTATCCACGGGGCCGCAGAAGTCCTTGGTGCGCGTGGCGACCCAGCGCTGTTCAAGGCTCGTAAGCTCCGCGCCCTGCCGGAATCCCATCGCGTAGCCGGAGCCGACGCAGTAGGGGCACATCCATATTTGCGAACCGCTGTCCGTGGAGTCTGCGGTGTAGGATTTGTAAAGCGTGCCCGCGCCGCCCGTGCTGACCACCGTGGCCTTGGCGCGGAAGACATAGAACTTGCCGTCGCGCACGCCAAAGCCAGTGGCTCCCACGCAGCGGCCATCCTGCATCAGCAGGCCCGTGGCCGCCACACGGTTGTAGACATCAGCGCCGCTTTCAAGAGCTTTCTCAGCCATGATAGGCTTCAGTTGTTCGCCGTGGATGGATATGTCCCACTTGCCGCGATAGCGAATCTTTCCGTCTTCATCCCGCAAAATGGGCAGGCCCCAGCGTTCGAGATCGTCCACGCACTCATTGAGCTCTTCGGCATTGGAGAGCGCCAGGTCTTCGCGCAGGGGGCCGCCACCCACTTGCGAGCGGCTCCAGCGGACGAGATCTTCAGGCGTTTTGCCCTGGGGGATGTAGGTGTTGATGGCGTCCATACCTGCGGAGCAGGCTCCGGAGCGCATAATATCCGCTTTTTCCACAATGACGGTCTTGATTTGCGGGTTCAACCGTGCGGCTTCTGTGGCCACAAAGCAGCCAGCGTTGCCGCCGCCGATAATCAGAAGGTCGGCTGTGACCTCGACGGTTTCAATGTCGGCCATGCTTGTGGGCCGAAAGTCAACCGTATGGCCTGTTTTCATACGTGCCATAATTTCCTCCCGTGCGGAGTGTTTTTGAATTTATGAATATGCAACGTGTCAGTGTGTCAGTTTTTCTAAAAAGGCCAGGGCGCGGCTGGATTCCATACGGGAATGCCAAGAAGCGCGTACCAGGGAGCCATGACGCAAACGCCGTACACAATGGCGATAAGTACGGAAACCCAGCCTACTTTGGCATAGTCTGCGGTTGAGAAGGTGTCAGTGCTGTGAGCTATGACGGCTGCGGTGATTTGTGTGGGCAGCAGATAGGCGAAGGTGTCGGTATCGCAAACCAGCAGGGTGAAGGCCACGGGGTGCAGGCCCAGCTTGGGAGCCATTGCGAATACCACCGGAGCCAGCATGGCTACTGCCGCCACGTTGGACAGCATGCCAAGACGAATGATGTGTGTTCCTGCCATCATGGCCAGCAGCGTCTGCCACCAGTTCATGCCCACAACCCACGCGTGGATATGGTCGGCCAGCCACTGCGCCACGCCCGCCTGGGTCATAGCTGTGGTCATTGTCATAGCGCCGCCAAGCAGAAGGAATGTGCCCCAGATGGTCTTTTGTTGCACAGCACGCCACGAGCAGGGCATAATACCGGGAGCGAAAAGCAGCATCATGCCCAGCAAGCCGATAACGCCCAGCGGTTGTTTGTGCAGTTCGTAGATGAAGCTGCCCTTGCCCGTGACAAACATAAAGCCCACGAACAGGAAAATGCCCAGAAGCATCTTTTCAGGAGCAGACATGGGGCCAAGGTCGCGGTAGCCTTTTTCAAGCGTGGCCGCACCGCCCGAAATGGACACTTTGGCGGTTTTGAAATGATACCTGATCCAGAAATTGGTAAGAACAAACATGCCAAGATAGGGGAACTGAAGGAGCATCCAGTTCAGAAAGTTCAAATCCTGATAGCCGTTCTTTTCAAAAAGGCCCACCAAGATCATGTTGGGCAGGTGGGCTGTCATTATGAACATGCCGCAAATCATCGAGCCGTAGACCAGCGACTGAATCACGATGGCTTTTTTGGCGGCGCGTTCTTCGGGCGTGTCGCCCAAAAGGTTGCACATGCCCTGCACAACGGGCAGCAGAGTTGCGGCACGGGCATTGGCCGCAGGCACAAGAAAGCCGAGTATTATATTGACGAAAAACATGCCCCAGATGACGCGTCCGACGGACGACGCCTTGAAGCGCGATAAAATGCCAAGGGCAATGCGGCGGTCCAGCCCGATGAGCTGCATGACAGCGGCGACCATAAAGGCAAACAGGCACAGCCAGATAACGTGGTCGGTAAAGCCTGCAAATATGACAGCCATCGGCGGTTTGCCGTTGGTCCAGGGCAGAGCCTTGGTGATCAGCAGCATAGTGGGGATGGAAATGCCGGTTATGCCCGCTGGCATGGCCTCGCTGACCCACATGATGCTGGCCCAGACAACAATGCCAAGAACGGCCATTCCGTCAGGAGTAAGGCCGGGGAATGGGCTGAGTATTCCCCAAAAAAGAATGAAGGCCAGCCACGCAAGAATAAATCCGGTAAAGGCCCTACAGGGAGTATTGCCAGATTTACGAACATTTTCACAAAGATAGGCCAAAATCGGCACTCGTGCTGCAGAATGATCCAGATGCATAACCCAATCCTCTCTTGTGCATTGCGCAAAATGCGCGTGATTGCTCATGCTAGACGGGGTGCTGTTTCGGTTCCATCATCTGGATGATAATTTGAGAAAAAAATCATTTTTACTTGCGTGCGGGTTGTGACGTCGAGTTCAAGCGGGTGCGGCGGGGATGGTTTTCAATAAAAAAGGTTCGGAGCAGATTTTCGCCGAGCCTTTACTTTGAGGAATAAAAATACGTTACAGAGGCTTGTTACGTTGTGATTCTGCGTTCACAGGGGTGGACATTCCCGCGCGGGATGACGGTCAGACTGTGACGTTACAAATGCTTTTTCATTTGTTTATAATTTTTTATTTTATTACATAATGTTATAGTAAAATAATCTGCCTGCTAAAATCTTTGTTTCCATTGATATGACAAAAAAATCCATCTTGTGGCGGACAGTCCCTGAAGAAGATTTACTTTGAGGCAAGTAATGCCTGGAAGGCGCAGTTCGGGAAATCTTCGCTTCTAGTGACGAGGTTCCTTGTAGTTTATTGGAATAAAAATAGGGATGTTAGGTAAAGATGAGGGGCCCTTTTGCAAAAAGGCCCCTACCTGCAAAGCAATTCAACGTGAAAATATTCAACTACGCTTTTTTTGCCGTTACAACAGCAGACATGCTTGGCACGTCAATGGCGTGGGTCACTTGCGTGAAGCCCGCGAGTTCAAGGTCTTCCTTGATTTCTCTATATGTATACACCATGCCGTCCTGGGTGCACACAAGCATGTTTATGGCGAAAAGAGCGCCATCAACGGGGTAGGCGCGGTCTTCACGCATTACATAATCGCGCACGGCAACCATACCGCCAGGCTTGAGGGCATTGAACGCTTTGGCGTAAAGCATGCGGCTTTTTTCGCGGTTCATCTGGTGGATGATGGCGCTTATCCATGCAAAATCGAACCCGGACGGCAGAGCGTCCTTTGTAAAATCTCCGGCAATCAGACTGACGCGCGACTCCAGATTTGTGCCCTTGAAGCGCTTTTGAGCCTGCGCAATTGCCACAGGCAGATCAAATATGGCAGCCGAGCTATCCGGCAATTTTTCAAGAAAGGCCTCGGTATATGTGCCAGACGCGCCGCCAATGTCCAGAATGCGCAGATTGCTGTTGCTGGAAGATAAAATGCCCGCATCGAACAATGCGTTCATAGTGTTTTCCACCAGTTTTACGGCAATGGAATTCATAGCCATAATAAATGAAACATTGTCCTGCTCTGCGCCGAGAATGCTGGGGATGTCATTTTGCGGCGTGCCGTTTTGCACCGACCGTGCAAGCTGTGACCACATGCGCTGCACGCATGCCATATGACGCATCATGGGGATGAAGGTCGCAGGGTGGCGACTGTCCAGGTAGTTTTTATATTTCTCAACAACCGAATAGCGGGCTGCCACCCCTGTGCCGGATTTGGCGAAGTAGCCCAGGGCGACTAGCGCGTCGAGCAGGGTTTGCGTACCTCTTTCGTCGCATGCGCGCTGTTGGGCAAGTTCGGCGGCGGTTAGGCTGTTATTGTTCTGCAAAATGGCAGTGCCGAAGTCGAGCTCGGCCAAGGCTCCCAGAATGCTGCTGTGCATGAAACCTGACAGGTCGCTGTGGAGATGGTCGAAAGGCGCTGTGGTCATAACGATTCTCCTGAAAGTATGTTGAGATTGCTGCCATGCCGTCATGCGGCATTTCGATGTAGTGGAGCAGATAGCATCCGGTTTGCGAGACTGTATGGCCGCGTTCGATTTGCTTGGCTATATCTGGTGCGTTTATGCCAGCTTACGTGATCTACGATATAACCATCATTACAGTACAAAAGGACCAAATGAAGGCCGGGAAGAGCAGGGAAAGATTGCTTCGAGGGATTTGTCTAAAATTATTCAATTGTTACAGTGAGTTGCCCTAAGGGTTTGGTGCCCCCATCTGGAGGAGAAGTTCAAACATATGCCATCGTATCCCGGCCAGACAGGAATGCCAACTATGCATCTGTCATATTGTTGATGCGACGCACGCGAGAGTAGTTTTTTGATGTTGAAGGCGGCCCGGATCTTATGCTCCTGCTTGTGCGTGATTACTTGTGGGGATGCTTTAAAAGATAATTATATTAAGATTATAGCATGTATGAGTCAATGACAACGGCGTGTTCTCCTTGGCGCAAGTGCCAAGGATATGCCCTGGTGGACATAACAGAAATCATGAATATTTTCTTACAACTCCGAAGAACATAACGCCGTTAGAGTATTTTTACTTTGAAAAGATTTACATGCTCTGCAGCTGCACACGAGTGCAGCGCTATGTAACATGCCGCGAATTCAGTCGTAAGTTGCACCTTCTGGCAAAATGACATCTTTTAAGTGTAAAGCATTTCAAAGATGACCTGCTCAAGCGACAGCTCAGGCCAGAAATCCTGCCAGCAGGTTTGGCAAACGGGTTGCGCGCTCACGAACCTCGTGCGTGCATCCCGCAGGTCGTGGCGGGCCCCGAGCGATGATATCCTTATTCAATGAAAGTGATTCCATCGCTGACATGAAATCATGTAACATACCCATGAACAGTTAAAGAGTCTGCCTTGGCCGAGCATGCAAACGATTGGCGGTTTTGGCCGGAGCTTTTAATTTTATCACTCACACGTTGAATGATCATACAGGAAATCACGAATGTTCATACATTTGATGGCCGGGATAGTCTTTATCTACCTGGGCGCCCGGCTTTTGCTGCCTCTGCGGGTAGGCAAGAAAACTAAATTGGGCTTGGCGCTGCTGCTGCTCATTATTACGCAACAGCATCTTATCAACCGCCTTGTTTTCGGGGGGCTGGCTTCCCCTGAAATACCTGCTTCATTGTTGTTGCTGCAAGGTTGGTGTTTTTTATTTTTAGTGCTGCTGCTCATATTCACACTCCTTCGCGATCTGGTGCTTCTTTTTGGATGGGGTGTGCGTAAGATCCGCGGCAGTTCAAGATCGGCCCCATCGTCACCAGCGTTTTCTTCTGGGAGGCGGCAGGCCATGATGGTGGTTCTTGCCTCTGGCACGGCTTTTTGGGGTATTCGTGACGCCGTTGGTATTCCGGATGTGCGGCATGTTGAAATGGTCATACCCCGGCTTCCAAAGGCGCTGGACGGGCTCAGTATCGTACAGATCAGCGATATGCACGCAAGCCCGCTTCTGCAAAGCTCTTGGGTAAGCGCCGTGGTCGACAGGGTCAATGCCTTGAAGCCGGATTTGATCCTGTTTACAGGCGACATGGTCGATGGCAACCCAACGGTCAGGGCCGCAGACGTAGCGCCTTTACGCCGGTTGAGGGCGAATTACGGTATTCTGGGGGCAGCGGGAAATCACGAATATTACAGCAACTTTGCTGGCTGGATGAAGGCATTTCCCGCGCTTGGCATAAACATGCTGCAAAACAGGCACGAGGTGCTGAGCATTCAGGGACAGCCACTGGTTATCGCAGGGGTGACGGATGTGGCGGCAGAGCGTGTTGGCTTGCCCGGGCCGGACCTCGCTACGGCGCTTCAAGGCGCGCCGGAAGATGCAGTGAGGATTCTTATGGAGCACAGGCCTGCCAACGCACCGCAAAACGTCAGCCACGGTATTGACCTGCAGCTTTCCGGCCACACGCACGGCGGGCAGGTTATCGGCATGAATGCCGTGGTAGCCCAGTTCAACGGCGGTTATCTGTATGGGCAGTACAAGGTTGACGCACTAAATATGTATGTGAGTTCAGGCGCAGGATTGTGGAACGGTTTTCCTGTGCGTCTTGGCGTGCCCTCGGAGATCCCGAGAATAGTCCTTCACAGCGCCTGATTACGCTGAACGGAAGCAGACTCGCGTTGAGGCGTGTCATTTTTTGGCGTTGTCATTGCACCGTTATCATTCTACAAGAACTACATTTTTCGGCAGAATCTACGGCGTGTTGCGGCGAGTTGCACTTTTGTCCAGCGTGAGAGCGTAAAATTTTTTAAAGCTGAATGCTCTGCTTGCTCCTGACGGCTACGCAGCGCGGAGCCCCGGCGGAGGATGGTCGTCAGCTCACACAAGACGGGTTGACTGCTGGAATTCACATAATTTTATCATCGTAATAATGGCCAGAAGTTTTTCTTTGGGTGCATTCAAAAAGCAGAAGCAGTAATATGGCTTCTGCTTTTTTTGTTATGGCGCTAGCCAGTTGAGCGCGCATCGCGCGAAACAGAGAACCAAACCAAAGTCTTTTACAACGATGGAGTTAGAGATTTTTGCATGAGTAGGATCAGCAGCATAGCTACGTTGCGAAGCAAACTGCGGTAGACCATAAAACTGGGATGCGATGTTAATGGTGGCGGTTTCTCTAGATGGATAGCTACATTTCCGGAGGGGTTTCAAGGCGGCCCATGCGGTAACCAACCCCGACATGGGTATGAATGTAGTTGCACCGTGGAGAAATCGCTTCCAGTTTTTTGCGTAAGGTAGCCATGAATACGCGTAGGGAGGGTAAATTCTGGGGTAGGACATTGCCCCATACGGATTGGAGTATTGTTCTGTGTGTCAGAACTTTGCCCGCGTTGCGCGCCAGTAGGCACAATAGTTTGTACTCCATGGGGGCAAGGTGGACTTCCTGTCCTTCGACTGTCACACAGCCTGCCGCGTAGTCAATGTGCAGGGAACCGTTTTCAAATATGCTTCGGTCGCGGTTCATGTTGCCTCGTTCATAGCGTGTGCGGCGCAGGGCGGCACGAAGGCGTGCCAGCAGTTCATCAACACTGAAAGGTTTTGTGAGGTAGTCGTCCGCACCAGCATCCAGTGCGGCTACCTTATCGTCGTCTTCGCTACGGGCGCTGAGAACAATAATGGGCGTCATCGTCCATTGCCGCACGGCCCGAATAATATCTACGCCATCCATATCAGGCAGCCCCAGGTCAAGCAGGATCACATCAGGGTTTGCGGCAGAGGTTGCTGTAATGGCTTCGCGTCCTGTCGCGGCGGAAAGAAAGGCCATACCGTGGTTTTCGAGGGTGGTTGTTACAAGAGCCCGAATGGCCTTGTCGTCTTCTACAACAAGTATTCGTTCTGTAGTTTCTATGTGTTGTTGTTCGTTCGGGGCAGCCTGGAAAAGCGTATTGTGCGGCATGGGTCACCCCTGTTTTGGTTCTGTTGAAAGCGGTGGGGCAAAAGTTGTCGTTTGTACGCCGTAGTTCGCTTCCCTTGGCAGCGTCAGTGAAAACAAGGCGCCACGGGGCGTATTGTCAAACACATGTATGTCGCCGCCATGAGCCCGAACAATGCTGCGGCACAAGGCCAGCCCAAGCCCCATGCCTCGCCTACCGTCACCTTTCTTTACTGCTGCGGCATGGAACATGTCAAAGATATGATTTTTCTCTACATCGGAAATGCCCGGTCCGTCATCAGCCACTGCTACACGTGCCCATGGCCCATCAGCCAGCGCACTTACATATATGGCAGTGCCTACAGGAGTGTATTTTACTGCGTTGTCCAGTAGGTTGACCAGCACTTGTACCATAAGCCTTGCATCCATACGGGCCATGAGCAGCGTGTCGGGGATTTTTGCCCGCAGATTGTGCCCTGCGGCGCGTCGGCTTGTTATATTCATGGCCTCGAAAATAACGTCCTCAAGCAATTCAGGCTCCAGGCGCAAGGTAAACCCCTGTTGTTCAAGACGTGTCAGGGCCAGCAAGTTTTCAACCATGCCCACAAGATATCGGGCGTCCTCCTCAATGGCCGTTGCCAGTTGGGCGCGTTGTTCCGGATTTTCCGCCACGCTGCCTTGTCCCGCCAGAATAGCCGCATTGCCGCAAATACTGGTCAACGGTGTGCGCAGGTCGTGCGAAATGGAGCGCAGCAC